>NZ_CAUQPH010000111.1:0-12109 GCF_963519925.1 uncultured Stenotrophomonas sp.
GCCCTGCGCACGCAGCGCGCTTGCGGCGGTGACGGTGTAGCCGGCGCCCTCCAGGCGTTGCAGCTGGGCCGGCGCGGGAATGAGCGGCAGCGAGCCGGGCAGGGCACGCGGGCCTTCCGGTGCCTGGGCGTCGGTGGCATGGGCCAGCGGCGCGAGGGAAAGTGCCAGTGCCAGTGACAGCAGCGACGGCGAGGTACGACGGATGTGGATGGGCATCGGGTCATTCCTTTATTGCGGATTCGTTGTGCCGGCATCTGCCTGGCAGCGAAGCAAAAAACGGGCCCGGAAGTCCGGGCCCGTTCTGCAGGTTACGCTTGTGACGTTGGGATCAGAACTTGAAGTGCACGGTGGCCATGTAACGACGGCCGCTCTTGTACTTGCCGGCAATATGTTCCTTGTCGCCCAGGTACTGGAAGTAGGTCTCGTCCAGCAGGTTCTGTGCGTCCAGGCTCAGCGACCAGTTCTCGTTGAAGGTGTAACCGAAGCTCGCACCCAGTTCGGCATAGTCGTCCACGCTGGCCGGCGCTGCACCGGCGACGTAGCCACCGGCCAGGTAGCTGTCGCGCCAGTTGTAGGTCAGACGTGCGTTGATCGGGCCCTTTTCATAGTACGGGCTGATGGCAACCGAATTGCGGGACTGGTAGGGCAGGGGATCGCCACTGTTGTTCTCGCCGTTGGCATACGTGTAGTTGGCAGTCAAGCCGAGGCCGCTTTCACCAAAGGCCTGCTGGAAGCTCAGGTTGAAGCCCTTCACGTGGCCGCTGCCGGCATTGCGCGGACGCTGGATGCTGTAATCGCAGTATCCGTCAGCGGTGCAGCCGTTGGTGCCCACGATGTTCTGCCAGGTGGCCGGCGAGGTATCACGGATCGAGTTGTACTGACGCTCGATAGTGGCCGAGGTGTCGATGTAGTTGTCGATCTTTTTGTAGAACACCGACCAGGCGACGACCGACTGCGGCTGGAAGTAGTATTCGGCCGAGGCGTTGTAGTTCCACGACTCATACGGCGACAGCGCCGCATTACCACCGCTGCCGGTCAGCTGGGTGTCGTTGAGGAAGGTGTTGTTGACCATCTGGTTGTATGGAGCCCAGGCGATTACCTTCGCTGCCGCGAAACGGAACACCCAGTCATTGTCGGTGTCCCATGCCAAGCTCAGCGACGGCAGGACGAAGTCCTCCGACTTGGTCTGGGTCTGCCATTTGCTGTCCAGGTCATCCAGGGTCGGGGTGCCGCCGTAGACGAAACCGCTGCCCTTCGTCTTGGAGTCCACGTAGCGCACGCCGACGTTGCCGCGCAGCGGGCCGTTGGAGAAGTTCAGCTGGGCGTAGGCGGAGTTGTTGGTCTGCTGCAGCGCCCAGCTGTTGTTGAGGTAGCTGGACGGATCCGGATTCGCGTAGTCCAGCGGGCTGCCCTTGACCCAGTTCAGCACGTTGTCGCGTCCAGCCTGGACGTGGTGGGCCTGGCTGTCGCCAAAGCCGTAGCCGTCGATATCGGTCAGGCCGATCGTGCCCACATCGGCCAGGCTGCCCGGGCGCACGCCTCCGTAGACGTTGAGCTGGAAGTCTTCATCATGCTTGCCGTGGCGCACGCCAAACTGCAGCTGGTTGAACACGCTGTCGAACTGGACGTTGAAGTCCAGCTGGGCGTACGTGTCCTTGCTCTCGGTGGAGAAGATGCCGTTGTTGCCGAACCAGCCGCCCGCGGAGTTCCAGTTCGCCGGATTGCGCGCCGCGTCCGGGTTGTCAAAGGACAGGCCCTTGTCGATGCTCCAGCTGTAGGCACCGTTGTAGAACGGCTCGATAAAGTACTGGGCCAGGTCCTTGTTCTCGGACTTGCTCTGGCCAACCTGGCCACTGACACCCCAGGTGTCACCACGCCAGGCACCGCGCAGGTCCAGCCCCTTCGTGGTGACTTCCGATTCGCGCACGTTGTTGTCGTAGATGACCGTGCCGCTGTTGGCGGTCGCGCTGGCATTGGAATGGCCGCTGGTTGCCACGCCGTTGCGTACGTTGCCGAGCTGGTCCACGGCCCCGACAGTGCCCGGGTTCCAGGTCAGGAAGGAGTACATCGACTGGTTGTAGTTGTCGAAGTTTTCCTTGATGTACAGGCCGCTGAGGTTGAATTCCAGTTCGTCGGTCGGCTTGAACTGCAGGTTCACCACGGCGCTGTCGCGCTTGCGCTCCTGCTGGAACCACGCGGCATTGATCGAGTTTGGCACATCGACGTCTCCGGCCACGCCGGTGGCGTTGGCGAAGGTCGACGCCTTGGCGTAGCCGAACACCTCGATGCCCTGACGGTCCACGGCCTCTTCGTAGTGCTGCGCCGACACCGCGATACCGAAGGTCTCGTCGTCGTTCTTCCAGCTGTAAAGCGCAGAGGCATTGGGCTTGCCTTCGCTGGCCTGCTGGCTGTAGCTGTAACCAATGGAGGCAGCCACTTCATTCTGCTTCAGGTCGAGCGGCTGACGGGTGTGCATGAGCACTGTGCCGCCGAGGCTGCCTTCGGTGAGGCGGGCTTCGGAGGACTTGAGGATTTCGGCACGGCCCAGAATTTGCGGTGCCAGCAGGGTGTAGTCGAAGCCGCGATTGGGCTGTTCGCCGTACAGCCAGATGGCCTGCGCCACCGGGTGGTTGTCCAGGAAGGTCAGATTGAGGCTGGGGTCGGTACCGTCAATGCTGACGCGCTCGCCCTGGCCGAAGCGACGGTCAAGCGTCACACCCGGAATCTGCGAGAGCGCCTCGGCAACGTTGGTGCTGGGGAACTTGCCGATGTCCTCGGCGGTGATTGCTTCAGATACCCCGACATTGTTGCGCTTGGTATCCAGCGAGCGCTCAAGACTGGCGCGGATACCGGTAACGGTCACCGTGTCCAGGTCGGTCGCGGAGGGCTGTGCGTCCTGCGCGTGGGCGCCGAAGGCGATACAGCTGAAAATGGCTGCCGAAAGCAGGCTCTTGCGGTGGTTCATGATGTCTCTCCTCATCAATCGTTGTGCGCCAGCGACGGCGTGCGGTTTGCGATGCGTGCGACCTTTGCCCAGCGCCCGTTGCCGGAACGCGCCTTGCTTTTTCAAACGTCGGTTCGGCCGAGATACCAGCTTGCGGCGCCGATGACGCCCAACTGCCCGTGCTCGACCACCTTCACGGGAATGCGTTCCAGCGCCTCGCGCATCGGCCCCTTGTTGAGGTAGCGGGCGACGAAAGTGCTGTTCAACAGGAATTCGCGGATCTGCGGCAGGATCCCGCCCGCCAGGTACACGCCACCGTGGGCGCCGTACTGCAGGGCCATGTCGCCGATGGTGCTGCCGAGCAGGCCGCAGAACACTTCAAGGCTCTGCCGCGCCAGCACGTCCTGGTTGCTGACCGCCGCGGCGGTGATGGCGTCGGGCGTGGCCAGCACGGCCGGCTGGTCTTCGATCGCGCACAGTGCGCGGTAGAGATTCATCAGGCCTGGGCC
The DNA here is from genome assembly GCF_963519925.1 of uncultured Stenotrophomonas sp. Classification (NCBI taxonomy): domain Bacteria; kingdom Pseudomonadati; phylum Pseudomonadota; class Gammaproteobacteria; order Lysobacterales; family Lysobacteraceae; genus Stenotrophomonas; species uncultured Stenotrophomonas sp. Next base: position 3,454 of record NZ_CAUQPH010000111.1, read on the forward strand.
GGACAGCGCATGTTCGACCGAGACGTGCGCGAGCTCGCGCTGCATCTGCCGCACGATCGCCATTTCCAGTTCGGTACTCACCGCCAGCGTCGGCTGGCCGGCTTCGGTGGCCAGCACCACCGCGCCATGCGCGGTCGGGATCCACAGCGCCGCACCCAGCCCGGTGCCCGGGCCGACCACCAGGGTCGGGCCGCGCGGGGCGGTGGCCGGGCCGGTCAGCTGCAGTACGCCACTGGCATCGACCTGCGCGGCGGCGTAGGCCACGGCTTCGAAGTCATTGACGATGTACACCGTTTCCAGGCCGAGGTCGGCCTCGATCTGGCGCGCCGACAGCGGCCACGGCACGTTGGCGGTGATCACCGTGCCGTCTTCGCGGGCATACCCGGCGGTGGCCACCACGCAATGCGCGGGGCGCTCGCCGTCGGCGATGAAGGCCTGCAGGATCGCGCTCAGCCCGGCGTAGTCGGCATTGCGGAACTTGCGGTATTCCAGCAGCTGGACCGGATGGGCCGGGTCCTGGCTGGCCTGCACACGGGCCACGCGGACATGCGTGCCACCCACGTCGGCCGCCAGGAACGGCGGCATCGTGAGGGGGGCGTTGGCCGATACGGCGTGGGCGGCTGCGGTCACACGGGCTCCCTTGGGATACGTACGGCCAGGTCTGGCCCCGGCGATTGAGCGGAGTCTGTAATCGTTCTGACAACGATGTCAACGATAACCTCACACTTTCGATGCTGCGCCGCAACGACCTGCGTCACAAGAAAACGTTTTCAGCCCCGCGCCGTCAAGATTTCGTAAAGCCGTTGCAATCACTGGCCGCGTGAAGGCACGGCGGGGGCTGGCGGCGTTTCTGCGCAGGTGCAGCACGGCGTTTTCCGCGGTCGGCGCGGAAACCAGTTGTTGACAAAGCCGGGCAGCCCATCGAATAAATGTGACAACGTTGTTCCCAGCCACTCTTCCGACGCCGCCCGCGTGCCGTCGATGCAGGAGCCTTCCAGATGTCTGTCGTGCCTGCTGCTTCCGCGCGTTCGAGCGTGGCCACCTCGATCCTCATCATCGGGGTGCTGTTCTTCCTGATCGGCTTCTTCACCTGGCTCAACGGCCCGTTGATCACCTTCGTCAAACTGGCCTTCGAGCTGGACGAGGTGGGCGCGTTCCTGGTGCTGATGGTGTTCTACCTGTCCTACTTCTTCCTGGCCCTGCCGGCCTCGTGGATCCTCAAGCGCACCGGCATGAAGAAGGGCCTGAGCCTGAGCCTGCTGGTGATGGCGGCCGGCGCGGTGGTGTTCGCCCACTTTGCCCAGCAGCGCTGGTACCCCGGTGCACTCAGCGGCCTGTTCATCATCGGCAGCGGCCTGGCCCTGCTGCAGACCGCGGTGAACCCGTACATCAGCATCCTCGGCCCGATCGAGACCGCCGCGCGGCGCATCGCGCTGATGGGTATCTGCAACAAGATCGCCGGCATCCTGGCCCCGCTGCTGATAGGTACGCTGGTGCTGCACGGCATCGGCGACCTCTCCGAGCAGGTCGCTGCCGCCGATCCGGTGGCCCGCAACGCTCTGCTGGACACCTTCGCCGCCAAGATCCAGATGCCGTACATGGCCATGGCCGGCTTGCTGGTGGTGCTGGCGGTGGGCGTGCTGTTCTCGCCGCTGCCCGAGCTGAAGACCGCCGAAGCCAATGCAACGCCGGCGCGCGCGCCCGGCCTGGCCGAGCGCACCAGCATCTTCCAGTTCCCGCACCTGTGGCTGGGCGTGCTCTGCCTGTTCGTCTACGTGGGCGTGGAAGTGATGGCCGGTGACGCCATCGGCACCTATGGGCATGGCTTCAACCTGCCGCTGGACCAGACCAAGCTGTTCACCTCCATCACCCTGGGCGCGATGCTGGTGGGCTACGTGGCCGGCCTGGCGCTGATTCCGCACCTGGTCTCGCAGCAGCGCTACCTGAGCATTTCGGCCAGCCTGGGCGTGCTGTTCTGCATCGGCGCCCTGTTCACCCACGGCTATGTGTCGGTGGGCTTCGTCGCCGCGCTGGGCTTTGCCAACGCCATGATGTGGCCGGCGATCTTCCCGCTGGCCATCCGTGGCCTGGGCCGTTTCACCGAAACCGGGTCGGCGCTGCTGGTGATGGCCATCGCCGGTGGCGCGATCATCCCGCAGGCCTTCGCGGTGCTGAAGCAGCACTTCGACTTCCAGTGGGTGTTCGCGGGCCTGATGGTGCCGTGCTACCTGTACATCCTGTTCTACTCCCTGCGCGGCCACCGGATCGGCCTGCCCCGCGACGGGCAGTGATCGGCGATCATGGACGCCCAACCGGTGAGCCAGGAAAAGAGCATGCGTAGAGCGACCATCAAGGATGTCGCCGAACGGGCCAAGGTGTCGTTGAAGACCGTCTCGCGGGTCATCAACAACGAACCGTCGGTGATGCAGGCCACGCGCGCGCGCGTGCTGCGCGCGATCGCCGAGCTCGATTACGAGCCGGATCCCGCGGCGCGCAACCTGCGCACCGGCACCACCTTGGTGATCGGGCTGGTGTACGACAACCCGAATCCGTACCACATCATAGGCGTGCAGAACGGCGTGCTCGCCGCCTGTCGTGAAACCGGCTTCGGGCTGCAGATCCATCCCTGCGATTCCAGCTCGCCGATGCTGGCCGAGGAACTGGCCGACTGGGTGCAGCGTTCGCGCCTGGCCGGGCTCGTGCTGACCGCGCCGATGTCCGAGCGCCGCGATCTGGTCGCGGCACTGACCGCGCGCGGCATCAAGCTGGTGCGCATCATCGCCGCCACCGCCGATCCGCAGGACGGCGCGTGCGTGTTCGTGGACGACCGCGAGGCCGCCTACGAAATCACCGAACACCTTATCCAGCTCGGCCACCAGCGCATCGGCTTCCTCTGGGGCGGTTCGTCGCATCGCTCCAGCGGTGAGCGCCATGCCGGCTACGAAGCGGCGCTGCGCGACTACGGCATTCCGCACGACAAGCACCTGGTGGTGCAGGGCGACTACACCTTCGACGACGGCTTCCGCGGCGCACGGCGCCTGCTGGCGCTGCGCGAACCGCCCACGGCGATCTTCGGTTCCAATGACGAAATCGCCGCCGGCGTGCTGGCTGCGGCCAAATCGGCGGGCATGAACGTTCCGTACGACCTGTCCATCGCCGGCTTCGAGGACAGCCCGTTCTCGCGCCAGTCGTGGCCGCCGCTGACCACCGCCAAGCAGGCGACCGAAGACATCGCCCGGCATGCCGCGCGCCTGCTGATCGCGCAGCTGCGCAGCGATGCCTACGACGACGCGCCGCTGCAGCTGCAGAACCAGGGCTTCGTGCCGCAGCTGATCGTGCGCGGTTCCACCGCGCCGATGCGGCCGCTCGCTGCCCGCCCTCCCACTCCTGAAACCACCTGAGTCCCGCATGTCCCTGCCAGCCCCGCACGACACCCTGATGTTCCGCGAAGCCGCCGAAGCGGCCGACGTGATCGCTGCGCAGTTCGTGCGCAACGAAGCGACGGTGCAGACGCTGGCCGCGACCCTGCGCGCGGCGCCGCCGCCGTTCGTGGTGACCTGCGCGCGGGGCAGTTCTGACCATGCCGCCACCTATGCGAAGTACCTGCTGGAAACCAAGCTGGGCCTGGTCACCGCGTCGGCCTCGCCGTCGGTGGGGTCGGTGTATGAATCACCGCTGCAGCTGCGCGGCGCGCTGTACATCGTGATTTCGCAGTCCGGGAAGAGCCCGGACCTGCTGCGCAACGCCGAGGCCGCGCGCGCGGCGGGCGCGCGCGTGGTCGCGCTGGTGAACGTGGAAGACTCGCCGCTGGCACAGCTGGCCGAAACGGTCATCCCGCTCGGCGCCGGCGCCGAGCGCAGCGTGGCGGCGACCAAGAGCTACCTGGCCTCGCTGTCGGCGCTCCTGCAGCTGGTCGCGTACTGGAGCCAGGACGCGGGGCTGATCGCCTCGCTGCGCACCTTGCCCGACGCACTGCGCCAGGCATGGAACAGCGACTGGTCCGCCCTGACGGATGGGCTGGTGCCGGCGCACAACCTGTTCGTGGTCGGCCGTGGCCTCGGCCTGGGCGCGGCCCAGGAAGCGGCGCTGAAGTTCAAGGAAACCTGTGGCCTGCACGCCGAGGCCTACAGCTCGGCCGAGGTCAAGCACGGCCCGATGGCCTTGGTCGGTCCCGGCTTCCCGGTGCTGGCGTTTGCGCAGCCGGATGAAACCGGCGCCGGCACCCGCGCGGTGGCGGCCGAGTTCGCCGCACGCGACGCACAGGTGTGGCTGGCCGCTCCCGACGGCGACCTGCCGCTGCCGCAGGCGCCGCACCCGGCCTGCGCCCCGCTGCTGGCGGTGCAGGCGTTCTACAAGGCGATCAATGCGCTGGCGCTGCGCCGCGGCCACAATCCGGACCTGCCGCCGCACCTGAACAAGGTCACGGAGACCGTCTGATGAAGTCCGTCCTGCGCAACGCCCGCATCCTCACCGCCGACGGCTTCCGCGATGACCTTGCGCTGGTGATCGAGGACGGGCGCATCACCGCGCTGGTGTCCGATGTTGCTCCGCAGCTGGGCAGCGCGGCCGAACAGGTGGACCTGGGCGGCGGCTGGCTGCTGCCCGGTTTCATCGATGCGCAGGTCAATGGCGGCGGTGGCGTGTTGTTCAACAACACGCCCGATGTGGAGAGCCTGCGCACGCTGGCGGCGGCGCACCGCCGCTTCGGCACCACCGCGCTGCTGCCGACGCTGATCAGCGATGACGCCGAGGTAATGCGCAAGGCCATCGATGCCACGCGTGCGGCGATCGAACAGGGCGTCCCCGGCGTGATCGGCATCCACCTGGAAGGTCCGTACATCGCCCCGGCGCGCAAGGGTACGCACGACGCGAACAAGTTCCGCGTGCCGGACGCCGACGAGATCGCGATGGCGGCCTCGCTCGACAATGGCGTGACCCTGCTGACCCTGGCGCCGGAGCGGGTGCCGCTGGAGAGCATCCGCGCCCTGGTCGAACGCGGGGTGATCGTGGCCGCCGGGCATACCGCGGCCACCTATGAGGAAGCGCGCGCTGGACTGGACGCGGGCATCCGCGGCTTCACCCATCTGTACAACGCGATGTCGCCGCTGACCGGGCGCGAGCCCGGCGCGGTCGGTGCGGCGCTGGAAGACCGCGACAGCTGGATCGGCATCATCGCCGACGGCGTGCACGTGCATCCGGGCAGCCTGCGCGTTGCGCTGGCCGCCAAGCCCTCCGGCAAGGTCATGCTGGTCACCGACGCGATGTCGCCGGTGGGCGCCGACAGTCCCAGTTTCGAGTTGTATGGTGAGGTGATCACGGTCGTCGATGGCGTGGTCCGCAACGCGGCCGGTGCGCTGGCCGGCTCGGCGCTGGACATGGCCACCGCGGTGCGCAACGCGGTGAACCTGCTCGGCCTGCCCCTGGACGAAGCCGCGCGCATGGCCTCGCGCTACCCGGCCCGGTTCCTCAACGTGGACGACCGCCTTGGCGAGATCGCCGCCGGCTACCAGGCCGACCTGGTGCTGCTGGACGACGCGCTGCAGGTGCGTGCGACCTGGATCCGCGGACAGCGCGAGGACGCATGAGCGCATCCTCCGCTGCGCGCATGGGCTCCATCGATGCCCTGCGTGGCCTGACCGTGGCGGCGATGCTGCTGGTCAACAACCCCGGCGACTGGGGTCACGTGTATGCACCCCTGCTGCATGCGGAATGGCACGGCTTCACCCCTACCGACCTGATCTTCCCGCTGTTCCTGTTCATCGCGGGCGTGTCGATGGCCTTCAGCCTGGAGCCCCGCGCCATCGATGTGTCAGCGCGACCGCTGCTGGGCCGCACCTTGTTGAAGCGCGCGCTGCGCATCCTGCTCGCGGGTGCGCTGCTGCACGTATTGGCCTGGTGGCTGTTCGAGCTGCCTGCATACCGGCTGTGGGGGGTGCTGCAGCGCATCGCGGTGTGCGTGGCGGTGGTGGGCCTGCTGGCGATCCACACCCGCGCACGTACGCAGTGGGCGGTGCTGGGCGGCCTGCTGCTCGGGTATGCGGCACTGCTGCTGGGTGCCGATACGCTGGCGCCGTGGCTCAATCCGGTCAGCCGGGTGGATACCGCGCTGTTCGCACCGTTTCTGTACAAGTACGACGCCGTGACCCGGCTCGGGCACGATCCAGAAGGCCTGCTCAGCACCGCCGGGGCGCTGTCGACCACCCTGCTGGGCCTGATCGCCGGCCGCTGGCTGCGCGCGGGGCGGCTGGGTGCGCTCGGCGGCGTGGCGCTGATGCTGCTCGGAGCGGGTCTGCTGCTGGCACCGCTGCTGCCGTTGAACAAGAACCTGTGGACGCCCAGCTACGTGCTGTTGACCGGCGGGTTGTCGATCGCCGCCCTGCTGCTGGGGCACCAGCTGGTCGACCGCTGGCACTGGCCTGCACTCGGTCGACGCTTCGGCGTCAATGCCATCGCCGCCTACCTGGGCTCCTCGGTGATGGCGTTGGTGCTGATCGCCAGCGGGGCGTGGGCGGCGTGTTACACGATGCTGGCCAACGCAGTGCCCGGCCAGCCGGCACTCGCGTCGCTGCTGTGCGCAGTGGGGTTCGTGGCGTTCTGGTGGATCATCGCGTGGGCGCTGGACCGCCGCCGGATATACCTGAAGATATGAATACGCTGGCGGCGGTGTCGATTATCCAAAAGCCGTCGAAATTTTACCTCCGCCTCACATCCGGACAGTAAAAGTAGCCTCGCCGGGCTGCGTTAGGTCACGGGGGACGCATCGGCACACCGTAATTCCCTTTTCTGGAAAAGGAACGGTCCATGCGTCCCATGAATGCGACTCCGCCACCTTCCCGTCTGGCGGCAGGCATCGCGCGCAGCCTGCGCGTGGCCTGCGGCGGCCTCCTCCTCGCCACCACCACCGGCCCGGCCTGGGCCGGCTGCGATACCACGGCCCCCACGACCGGGCAGACCGTTACCTGCACGGCAGCGGCGCCGAGTCCGCAGACCACGCCCATCGCCAGCGTGCCGGGCTCGAGCAATGTCACCGTCAACGTGCAGGCTGGCGCCCAGCTCGGCATCGCCAGCGGCGCTGCGATCGCTTTGGACGGCGGCAGCGGACACCGCATCGACAACAGTGGCAGCATCACCAGCGCCAGCGGCGTCGGCATCCTCACCAACGCGGCGACCACGGTGGTGAACCGCGGCGTCATCAGCGGCAGCACCGCCGGCATCATCTTCGGCGCCGGCGCCGACCGCCTGGACATGCTGGCGGGCAGCATAAGCAGCAGCGTCCTGCAGGGCGCAGGCAATGATGCCATCACCCTCAGTGGCGGCACCGTCGGCAGCATCGACCAGGGCGCCGACGCGGACAGCCTGCAGGTCTCGGGCGGTACCGTGTCCGGCACCGTGCAGCAGGGCTCGGGCATCGATACCTTCCTGATGACCGGCGGCAGCATCGGCGCGTTGCTGCAGGGCGATGGCCTGGACCGCTTCCGCATGACCGACGGGCGCATCGTCGGCGCGTTCGATGACGGCGATTACGGCGAAATGACCGGCGGCCGCATCGGCCGGGTCAACATGAAGCTGGAAGACAACACCTTCCTGATGTCCGGCGGCACCATCGACGGCAACCTGGTCACCGGCTTCGGCAACGACACCATCGTGCTCTCCGATGGCTACATCGGCGGCAACATCAGCGTCAGCGGCGGCAACGACGCGGTCACCATCACCGGCGGCACCGTGCGCGGCGAGATCCGCCTCAGCTTCGGCAACGACCGCTTCGACTGGAGCGGCGGCGGCGTGGTGCACGGCCTGGTCGATTCCGGCGAAGGCGACGACACCGCCACGCTGGCCAACCTCAACGTCTCGCACCTGGGCGCGTTGCCAGGGTTCGACGGCGGTCTGGGCACGGACAGGCTGAACATGGACAACGTCAAGACCAACGGCGTCGCGCGTTTCACCGGCTGGGAATCGATGGCGCTGGCCAACGACAGCCAGCTGACCTTCGACGGCGACCTGCGCTTGGGCGATACCGGCAGCGGCAGTGGCGCACTCGACGTAGACGCGACCAGCACGCTGTTCGGAGGTGGGGTCAATGCCAGCGTCGTCGGCTTCAACGCGGCGCTGCCGGTGAACGTGACCAATGCCGGCCGCATCGACCTCACCAACGGCGGCGGCGGCGCCGGCGATGCGTTCACCATCGCCGGCAATTACACCGGCAACGGCGGTGCGCTGTACCTGGACACCGTGCTGGGCGCCGACGATTCCGCGTCGGACCGGCTGGTGATCTCCAACGGCGTGGCCAGCGGCACCACCGGCGTGGGCATCCTCAACGCGGGCGGTGCCGGTGCCGAGACCGTGGCCGATGGCATCCTCGTGGTGCAGGCGATCAACGGCGCCAGCACCAGCGCGAACGCGTTCGCGCTGTATGCGCCGGTGGCCGCCGGTGCATTCGAATATTTCCTGTTCAAGGGTGGCGTCAGCGCAGGGAGTGGCGAGAACTGGTACCTGCGTTCGACCCTGGTCAACGATGTGGTTCCCGCGCCAGCCGCACCGCCCATCGGTCTGGGCTCGGTGACCCCCGAGCCACCGCCGCCGGAGGCGCTGGGGGCGCCGCCGCCTGAGCTGCCGCCGCCCCCCTCGCCGGATGTCCCCGAAAACCCCGACCCGGTGG
>NZ_CAUQPH010000112.1:0-12079 GCF_963519925.1 uncultured Stenotrophomonas sp.
AGATGGTGTTGGCCAGGTCGTCGGCGACGATCACCGCACCGCGCGGGTCCACAGTGACCCCGACCGGGCGGCCGCGGGTCTTGCCGTCCTCGGTGCGGAACCCGGTGGCGAAGTCGACCGCCTCGCCCGCCGGCTTGCCGTCACGGAACGGCACGAACACCACTTTGTAGCCGACCGGCGGATTGCGGTTCCAGCTGCCGTGCTGGCCCACGAACACACCGTCGGTGAACGCACCGCCCACCGCGGGGTTGGCGAAGGACACGCCCAGCGCTGCCACGTGCGACCCCAGCGCGTAGTCCGGGGTGATCGCGGACGCGACCTTGTCCGGGTTCTGCGGCATCACCCGGGAGTCCACGTGCTTGCCCCAGTAGCTGTAGGGCCAGCCGTAGAAGCCGCCTTCCTGCACCGAGGTCAGGTAGTCGGGGACCAGGTTCGGGCCGATCTCGTCGCGCTCGTTGACCACCGCCCACAACGTACCGCTGCCCGGCTGTACTGCCAGCGCGGTCGGGTTGCGGATGCCGCTTGCATAGGTGCGGTGGGCACCGGTCTGCGCGTCGATTTCCCAGACCTGGGCACGGTCGACCTCGGCCGCCATGCCACGCTCGGTGATGTTGCTGTTGGAGCCGATGCCCACGTACAGATGGGTGCCGTCGGCACTGGCGGCCAGGGACTTGGTCCAGTGGTGATTGATCGCCGACGGCAGGTCGGTGACCTTGGTCGGCGCGCCACTGGCCTTGGTCTGGCCTTCCACATAGTCGAAGCGGACCAGGGCATCCTGGTTGGCCACATACAGGGCGTTGCCGATCATCGCCAGCCCATAGGGCGCGTTGAGCTTGTCGGCGAACACGGTCTTCAGTTCGTACACACCGTCGCCGTCGGCGTCGCGCAGCAGGGTCAGGCGGTTGCCGCTCTTCACCTGGGTATTGCCCTTGGCCTTGATCTTGCCGGCGATGACGTCCTTCGGCTTCAGGTTCGGCGCGCTGCCGCCACGGCCTTCGGCGACCAGGATGTCGCCGTTGGGCAGCACCAGGGTCTGGCGGGGAATGGCCAGGTCGGTGGCGATGGCCGACACCTTGTAACCCGCCGGTACGGTCGGCACCTGGTCACCCCATGCGGTGGGCTTTGCGATGGTCATGTCGGGCATGACGCCACGGTGCGGCTTGGGCAGCTCCGGGTTGGCGCCGAGCTGGTTCATGTCCGGCGCCTTGCTGCTGCAGGCGGCCACGGCCACGGCGAGCACGGGCAGCGACAGTACCTTGGGGAATGCGCGATTCACAGGACACCTCCAACGCGGACGCGGACGCTGGCGAAACCCAGCCAGGTCGCCAGCAGTGCCAGCACGGTGGCAACGACCGACCACAGCAGCGCGCCCGGCATGATCGCCCACGCGTCGCGCGCGTGGTGCAGCGAATTGATGAAGCCAACGACCCAGGTAACCGCGAGCACCGCGACGTAGAACCCGGTGCGGTTTCCGCGCACCAGCCCGACCAGGCCACACACCAGGGCCAGGGTGGTCATCACCATCGCCCCGACCAGCAGCCAGGAGGCGAAGTTGCTCCACTGGATCTCATAGGTGTTCCAGTAGGCATAATCGGCCAGCAGCGCACCCAGGAACAGCGGGAGCACCCCGCCGAGCACGGCAGCATGGAACGGATGGATGACCCAATGGCGGGTCACGACGGGCGTTGAGGACACGGTGGTCTCCTTTGGATCGTGGGGAACGCGTGCCATCGTGCCAGCCCGCGCGTGAGGGGCGCTTTGATCTACGACGCCAGAACCGGCACAGCATGCCGTTGTCCGGAATGCGACGATGGCCGCCCCAATCGCGCGAGACGGCCGCCCGCGCCCGCCTTACGCTTCCGCCTTCGCTTGCCCCCACAGGTCCAGGCGGGAGCGCGCCGCACCACAGGCGTGGCCCACCCGGATCGCTGCTGCTGTCGAACTGGTCCCATGAGCACTGAAACCCCGTCGTCCGTTTCGCCTGCCGCCCCTGCTGCCGCGCCGCTGCCCGTTGCCGCGGATGCCGCCCAGCAGGGCTTTGCCATCCGCATCGTCGGTGCTGCCGCCTTCGCGCACCTGCTCAACGACATGATCCAGGCGGTGCTGCCGGCGGTGTACCCGATGTTCAAGAGCCAGTTCGCGCTCAGCTTCGGACAGATCGGCACGATCGCGCTGGTCTACCAGTTCACCGCCTCGCTGTTGCAGCCGTGGGTGGGCATGTACACCGACAAGCGCCCGCTGCCCTACCTGCTGCCCTCGGGCATGGTGGCGACCTTCGTCGGCATCGCCATGATGGCGATGGCGAACAGTTACGAAATGCTGCTGCTGGCCGCCGCCGTGGTCGGCGTCGGCTCTGCCACCTTCCATCCGGAAGCGTCGCGGGTCGCGCGCATGGCGTCGGGTGGCCGCTTCGGCACCGCGCAGTCCACTTTCCAGGTCGGCGGCAATACCGGTTCGGCGATCGGCCCGCTGCTGGCCGCCGCCGTGGTCATTCCGCATGGCCAACGCGCCATCGGCTGGTTCCTGCTGATTGCCGCCGTGGCGATTTTCGTGCTGTTCCGCCTGACCGGTTGGACCGTACGGCATGGCCAGGCCAAGATGAACAGCCTGGCGCGCTCGCACGGCATCGGGCTCAGCCGCGGCAAGGTGGTGCAGGCCATCGCCGTGGTCGCGGTGCTGATGTTCGCCAAGTTCGTCTACATCGCCTCGATCACCAACTACTTCACCTTCTACCTGATCGAACGCTTCCACCTGAGCGTGCAGCAGAGCCAGATGTACCTCTTCATCTTCCTCGCCTCGATCGCGCTGGGCACCTTCATGGGCGGGCCGGTGGGCGATCGGATCGGCCGCAAGGCGGTGATCTGGATTTCCTTCCTGGGCGTGGCGCCGTTCGCGCTCGCCCTGCCCTACGCCAACCTGACGGGCACCGCCGTGCTCGCCGTGGCCGTCGGGCTGGTGATGTCGTCTGCGTTTGCGGCGCTGGTGGTGTACGCGCAGGAAGCGGTGCCGGGGCGTGTCGGGATGGTGTCCGGGCTCATGTTTGGGCTGATGTTCGGCATCGGCGGGATCGGCGCGGCCGGGCTGGGCAAGCTGGCTGACATCCATGGCATCGTGTGGGTGTACCACCTCACTTCGTTCCTGCCGCTGTTGGGGTTGGCTACTGCGTTTCTGCCGAAGACCAACGGGCGCTGACGGGGGTTGCCGACTAACAGTCGGCACTACCGTCGGCAGTACCGTCAGCAGGGCCGTCGGCAGTACCGTCGGCAGTACCGTCAGCAGGGCCGTCGGCACCACCGTGGGCAGTACCGTTTCGCGCCAGACGTTTCGCGTTATTGGAAGAACTGGCTCGGCAGCTGGCCGAAGCGCTTCTTGAACATGGCGGTGAACGCGCTGGGGCTGGCGTAGCCTTGCGACAGCGCTACGTCGATGACCTTTTCGCCATGGGCGAGGCGTTCGAGGGCGCGGACGAGCCGGATCTGCTGGCGCCATTGACCGAACGTCATGTGCAGTTCGCGCGCACACAGGCGCTGTATCGTCTTGGCGTCCACGCCGAGGCGAACGGCCCAGTCCTGCAGCGTGGAAGCGTCGTCGGGCGCGGCGTCCCAGTGCTGTGCGATCTGCTGCAGGCGCGGGTCGACCGGTTCCGGAACATGCAGTGGCAGCACCGGCAGCGCCTGCAGCTCATCCAGGATCAGCTGCATGAGATGGCCGTCGCGTGAGTCCGGAACGTAGGGCTGCTTTACGATGGCGGCCGCACCGATCAGTTCGGCCAGCAAGGGTGTGATCGACACGGTCGCTGCGCTGGGCGGCGCATCGGCGATGGCCTGCGGCAGGATGTACAGGCTGCGCATGCGCACCGCGCCAATGCAGCTCACCTTGTGGCCAATCCCGGCCGGCATCCAGATCGCGCGCGTGCTGGGCACTACCCAGCGGCCGGCGCCGGCCTGGACCACCAGCACGCCGGAGGCTGCATAGACCAGCTGATGGCGATCCGGATGGTGGTGCAGCGGAATCACGGTGCCGGCGGCGTAATCGCGCGCCCGGCACAGCACGGCGGACTCGGGGCCCAGCGGCAGGCGCTGGCCGGCGGTGTCGACCGGCGTGATGTCTTTTCTTCGATGGGACATGGGCGGATACCGCGAAACAACCACCACCCGACTCTAGCGCCGCCCGCACCGCCGCTCAACCGCGCGCTCACGGCGTGCACCCTACCCTGCAGTCATGCGTCGTTTCGCCCAAGCCATTGCCGAGCCGGAATTGGTCCCTGACGGACTGCCGCGCGAGCTTGCCAGTGCCGTGGCCGCCGCGCCGGACCGCTACAACATCGGCAAGGGCTCGCCGGCATCGGTGCTCGCCCGAAACGCCGATGGCGAGCTGATCGTGACGGACATGCTGTGGGGCCTGGTGCCGCGCTGGTCGAAGACGCCTGACACGCCCTACACCACGGTCACCGCCCGGCTGGACCGTGCCCCGGGCAGCCGCATCTTCGCCAAGGCCTGGGCAGAACGCCCGTGCGTGATTCCGATGACCGGGTACTACAAGCTGGACCGCCAGCGCCGACCGCCGTGGCCGCTGTTCGTGCAGCGGCGCGATGGTCTCGCCCTGCTGGCGGCGGGCATCTGGGAGCACTGGGAGGACGACGACGGCTGCGCGATGGATTCCTTCAGCGTGCTCACCGCGCCCAACCGCGCCATTCCGGAACCGCTGACTCCGGACGGGCCGGTGTTCCTTCCCGCTGAACTGGCCCTGGCGTGGCTCTCTGGTGCCGCCAACACGCCCGCCTCGCTGCACGTGCGCTCGCCGGCACTGGAGGCCTATCCGGTCGGTCGCGCCTTCCGTGACCTCAAGCGCGACGACTACACCCTGCTCGAACCGGTCGATCCCGATCTTGAAACGACATCGCCGCCCCCGGTGGACGGGGACGGCGATGGCTGGGACGAAGACAGCTGAGCGCGCTCAGGGCGACATCGAGTACGGCTGTTCCGCGTCCGCGCCGGGCCAGGCCTTGTTGGGTTCGGCCTGCAGGGTGAAGTGCAGTTCACCGCCGGCCAGGATCTCGGCATGGCGCAGGAAGGTACGGTTGAGCGGCTTGCCGTTGAGCGTCACCGAACCCACGTACTCGTGGCCCTTGCCCATGCCGTCGGTGGTGATGCGGAAGGTCCTGCCGTTGGGCAGGTTGAGCACCGCCTTGGGCAGGAACGGGCGGCCGATGATGTACTCGGCGCTGCCCGGTGCCACCGGGTAGAAGCCCAACGCAGTGAACACGTACCACGCCGACATCTGGCCCAGGTCGTCGTTGCCGGCCAGGCCATCGGGACGGTCGGCGTACTGGGTGTCCATGATCTGCTTCAGGCGGGCCTGCGCACGCCACGGCTGGCCCGCGTACGAATACAGGTAGGCCACGTGGTGGCTGGGTTCGTTGCCGTGCGCGTACCAACCGATGAGGCCGGTGATGTCTTCCATGTGCTCGAAGATCGACGGGTCGACCTTGGCATCGAACACCGCGTCCAGCCGCGCCAGCAGCTTGTCGGCACCGCCGTGCGCGCCGACCAGGCCGGCGACGTCATGCGGCACATACCACGAGTACTGCCAGGCGTTGCCCTCGGTGTAATCGGTGCCGTAGCCGCTGGCACTGGGATCGAACGGGGTGCGGAAGCTGCCGTCGCGCTTGCGCGCGCGCATGAAGCCGGTTTCCGGGTCGAACGCGTGGCGCCAGTTGCCGGCGCGCTTGTCGAACTCGGCGGCCACGTCGGCCTTGCCCATGGCCGTGGCCATGCGTGCGATGGTCCAGTCGTCGAAGGCATATTCCAGGGTCTTGCTGGCCGCCTCGCCCTCTTCGTCGATCGGCACCCAACCCAGTTCGCGGTACTGCGCGATGCCGTCGTATGGACCGTAGTTCGCGGTGGCGACCATCGCCTGCAGCGCCTTGTCGGCATCGAAGCCACGGATGCCCTTGACGTAGGCGTCGGCGATCACCGGCACCGCGTGGTAGCCGATCATGCACCAGGTTTCCTGGCCGTGGAACGCCCACACCGGCAGCATGCCGTAGGCACTGTTGTGCTGGTGGGCGAGCAGCGAATTGACCATGTCGCTGGTGCGCTTTTCCGGTTGCACCAGGGTCAGCAGCGGATGCAGCGCCCGGTAGGTGTCCCACAGCGAGAAGGTGGAATAGTTGGTGTAGCCCTCGGCGCGGTGCACGGCGTTGTCCGACCCGCGGTACTGGCCGTCGACGTCCATGAACAGCGTCGGGCCCAGCAGGCTGTGGTACAGCGCGGTGTAGGCGCTGCGCCGGTCATGCGCAGGGGCCTCGATGTCGAGCACCGACAGCGCCTGCTGCCACTGCGTGCGGGCGTCGGCACGGATGCGGTCGAAGTCCTGGTCCTTCGCCTCGGCGTCGAGGTTGGCGATGGCACCTGCTTCGCTCACCGACGAGATCGCCACGCTCACCACCAACGGCGCGTCGAGCCTGCCGAAGTCGAAGGTGCCGACCAGCTGCCTGCCTTCGATCTGTGGCCGCTGTTCCGGGTGGTTCTGCCCCGGCGGCGGGAAGCCCTTGTAAGCGATGTCGGTCTCGGTGTTGTGCAGCGCGTGGCCGGTGAGCGGGCGCGAGAAGCGCATCGCGAAATACAACTGGCGGCCCGGCGCCCAGCCACGGGTCTCGCGGAAGCCGGTCACGGTGCCATCTTCGCGCAGGCGCAGGCGCGACCACAGGATCTTGCCGGGGTAGTCGTACAGGCTGGTGCGCAGGTCCAGCAGCACCTTCGCCTCCTGGCCCTTCGGGTAGGTATAACGGTGCACGCCGGTGCGCGCACTGGCGGTCAGTTCGGCGCGGACCTTGTAGTCCTGCAGCGTGACCGCGTAATACCCCGGCTCGGCCTTCTCATCCTTGTGGTCGAAGCGCGAGGCGTAGCCGCTGCGCGGCTTTTCCGGATCGCCGCGCTCCAGGCCCGGATCGCCGGTGAACGGCATCACCAGCACATCGCCCAGGTCGGAATGGCCGCTGCCCGAGAAATGGGTGTGCGAGAAGCCGACGATGCTGATGTCGTCATGGCGGTAACCGGCCGCCCAGTCGTAGGCCTTTTCGCGCGGCTGGATGCGCGTGTCCGGGCTGAGCTGGACCATGCCGAACGGCACCGTGGCGCCCGGGTAGGTGTGCCCTTCGCCACCGGTGCCGATGAACGGATCAACCGCGGCGTAGGCTCGTTCGGCCACGCTCTGTGGTGCCGCCGTAGCGCCCCCTGCTGCCAGCATGGCACCCATGGCCAATGCCACCCACCCCGACGTTGCCGCTCTGGTCATATGGATTTAGATCGATTCAAGGTGAGTCGATCCTAGCACCGGAATGCCCCGCGCCGCATGTTGCGGCGCGGGGCGGGGGTTTCGCCGGGTTGGGTGGGTTGCCACGCAGGGCGTGGCACTACGTCACCGTTACGTGGCGGTGGGGATCTCGGTAGCCCTGGTGTTGGCTTCGGGCAAGGTGGGTTGGGTGGCGTCCACCGTCACCGGTTCATCGCTGCGCAGCAGGGCGTGGGCTTCGGCTTCGCTGGCTACGGCGGGCGGCGAGCCGCGCAGCGGCAGGTTGGCGGTTTCGTTGACGAAGAGCATGGTGACCAGCCCGACCACTGCCGCGCCCATCAGGTAGTACGCCGGCACCAGCGGGTCGCCGGTGCGTTCGACCAGCCAGGCGGTGATCAGCGGGGTGGTGCCGCCGAACAGCGACACCGGGACGTTGAACGCGATCGACAGCGCGCTGTAGCGCACCGGGGTATAGAACAGCGCCGGCAGCGTGGACGGCATGGAACTGGTGAAACACACCAGTGCCAGCCCCAACAGCATCAAACCGAGGAAGATCAGCCAGTCATTGCCGCTGCCGACCAGCAGCAGGCACGGAATGGCCAGTGCGAACAGCGCGATGCAGGCGCCGATGATCATCGGGCGCCGCCCCAGCCGGTCACTGAACAGGCCGCCGACCACGTTGAGCGGCATCATTACCAGCATCACGATGATGATCAGCAGCAGGCCCTTGCTCTCGGCATAGCCCATGGTCACGCTCAGGTAGCTGGGCATGTAGGTGAGCAGCATGTAGTCGGTGACGTTGAACACCAGCACCAGGCCCACGCACTTGAGCAGCTGCGGCCAATGCACGCGCAGCAGCGCCCCCAGCCCGGGGCGTTCGAGGTCGCGTTTGTCGGCCTCTTCGGCATAGGCGCGGAAGGCCGGTGTCTCTTCCAGCTTCATCCGCATGTACAGGCCGAGCAGGCCCAGCGGACCGGCGATCAGGAACGGCAGGCGCCAGCCCCAGTCCAGCATCTGCGTGCTGCTCAGGGCCATGTGCAGCACGGTGACCGTGGCCGCACCGGCGATGTAGCCGCCCAGCGTGCCGAATTCCAGCCAGCTGCCCATCAGGCCGCGGTTGCGGTCGGTGGAGTATGCGGCGATGAACGTGGCCGCGCCGCCGTATTCGCCGCCAGTGGAGAAGCCCTGCACCAGGCGCGCAAGCAGCAGCAATGCCGGGGCCCACATGCCGATGCTGTCGTAGGACGGAATCAGGCCGATGCTGAAGGTGCCCAGCGCCATCAGGATCATGGTGAACGCCAGCACTTTCTGGCGGCCATATCTGTCACCCAGCGGGCCGAACACCAGCCCACCCAGCGGGCGGACAAGGAATGCCACGGTGAAGGTGGCGAAGGTGGCGATCAGCTGCGCGGTCGGGCTGCTGGCGGGGAAGAACACCTGACCGAGCGTGACCGCAAGATAGCCGTACACACCGAAATCGAACCATTCCATCGCATTGCCGAGCGCAGCGGCACCGACGGCTTTCTTGAGCATGGGGCGATCGACCACGGTGACTTCGTCGACCTTCATCTGGCGGCGGCGCTTGAACCACCCGAAATGGGCATGTGCGGCATGCAGTTCCTGCATCTGCTTTCTCCTGGAAGCAGGGTCATCAACGCACCCGAGGTCCCGCGCAAGGCACAGGTAAACACCGCCTCTGGAAGAACGCGGCACGAGGCGCGAAGAGGGGTAGCAACAGGCGTTCCCGGACGGCCGCGTGGTACACCACGGCGCTGCAGGAAGGATGACCGAGAGACGGGCAATGGCCCGAGGCAATGATCAAGCGAACATGTTAGCACAGTGTGTGCATGCGGCCTTTATCGATTCTTCACATGCTGTCCAAACGCCTTGTTTCAAGCCGTTTTTTGCTGATCGTGTCATGCGCTTGCGTGCAGTTCCATCGCGCGCATCACGATCGGCTTGGCCCAATCCGGCGTCTGCAGCAGATCGATGACCGTGACCGGAAAATGCAATCCCTCGCGATCCAGCTGCAGCAGCGGCAGCGGTGCCGCCCTGCCCTTTGCGTCGACGGGCGCGCTGTTGTCGTACACATGCAGCTCGGCAAGATGCGGCAGCAGTTCGATCAGGTTTTCGCGCGCGGAATCGAAACGTGCGCGGATCTTGTCGTGCGGAATATCGTGTCCGCCCTGGCTGACCCGATCGGCCACGCGTTCGATGTGCAGCGCCACGCTGTGCAGGCCGCAGAACCAGATCGCCACGTCGTGGGTCTGGCAGGCATCGCGCAGCAGGCGCGGAATGGTGTTGCCGCCGAGCGTGGTTTCAAACGCGAAGTCGGTGCCATCGGCCATCGCCTGGCGCAACCGTCGCGCGCCCTCGCTCCATGCTGCGGCGTTGGCCTCGTCCAGCGACCAGCCCTGCTCCACCAACCGCCGGGTGAAGCTGTCCGGATTGAACCAGGTCAGCCCCGCGTCGCGCAGCCATGTGCCCAGCAGCGAACTTTTACCGGCACCATTGACGCCGGCCAGGACCAGTATCTGCGCCACCGATCAGAGCGACGGGCCAAGGGCGGTCCTGCGCCCGCGACGGATCGGCTGGCCCATTACCTTGCCCAGCCCACCATCGGTATTGAGGCTGGCCAGGGTGGTATCGAACTCCGCACGCAGGCGATCCAGCTCCCCCTGGCGCGCGTCATCCGGGTTGCCGGCCGCACGGGCCAGCAGCTCCTGATAGGCCTTGATGTCCACGATCACCGCTTCGGGGTGGTTGTGGTTGGTGATCACCAGGGCCTGCTTTTCGCGCACAGTGCGCATCAGGCTCGGCCAGCCCCGGGTCTTCACCGATGACGCAGTGGCCTTTTCAAGGCCGGGAACATCCAGAGGCAGGCTCATGACGGACATCCAGCGGAGGGATGTGGCCACTATACCCCTTTTGGGTAAATTGGGAATAAAGGGATATTCAGCTACCCGACGGCGCGTTCGAGGGCATCCAGGTCTCCCTCTGTGGTGGGGCGCACCACCCGTGCCACCTCCTGCCCGTCGCGCAGCAGGACCAGCGTGGGCCAGAGCTTGACCGTGAAGGCGCGCCCCAAGGGGCGCCCCCTGCCGTCCTCGACCTTGCGGTGGTCAAGACCGTGTTTTTCAACAAAGTCCTTGACCACCGGCTGCGCAGCCGCACAATGCCCGCACCAGTCCGTGCCGAATTCCAGCAGCTGCCAGCCCGTGCCAGCCTCTATCTCGGCGCGGGTAGGCTCGAGCAGATCGGTGAACCTGCGTGCGTAGGCCATGACTCAGGCCGCCAGGGCGCGCTGGATGTCGTCCAGCGTGGAATTGGTGTAGTCCTTGGCGATCTCCTTCAGCATCCGGCTCTGTACTTCCTTGTGCAGCTGCGGCCGGATGTGGCCCAGCGTGGTGGGGTCGGCGATCAGGATCAGGTGCTCATAGCGGTGCTTGAGCGCGTGATCGTTCAACTGCTGCGCCAGCTGTTTGGCGAAGGTGGCTTCATTGAGCTGGGAAATGCTCATGTCCTTGGGCACTGCGCCGGACGGCCCCTGGCCGGAGACGCCTTCGGCGCTGATGTCCTTGACCTCCAGTTCCTCCTCCTGCTTCAGCTGCAGCGTGCGGCCGTCGCCCACATTGGTGAACACGCGGGCCGAGCCGCCATCAGCGACGATGACGAGGGTACCTTTGGGGATCTGCAGGGTGGACATGGTGAACTCCTTGGATGGAAAAACGGGCGATGTGTTGGCCCGCCCCCACCGTAGGCAAACGGATGTAAGCGCGGTGCATAGGCGCGTGTGCACCGTGTGTGCAGGGGCATTCAGGGAGTCGGTCGGTCATTACAGTGTAAAATTCGCGGTTTTTGACCGGAACCATGGCGAAGAAGCAGCACCGCACGCCTGTCCCCGGCCCGCCCTTCATCCGGTTGCTGGCGGCGCTGGCCGACCGCAATGCCCCGCGTACCGGGCCCGACCTGTCCGACCGGCTCAGCCAGTGGATCGACTGGACCCGGGCCGTGGCGCTGTCGCGCGCGCTCGACGGGCGCCTGCCGGCCGTGGCCGACCCCGCACCGGCTTCCGTCGAGGCGCTTGACGAGGAATGCGCGCGGGTACGCGCCACCCTGGTCGAAAGCATCAGCGCCCCGCCGGCGGCAGGCAAACCGGCCGCGACCGACGCCACCGCCTACCGCCAGCGCTGTCTCACCGTGCAGCGCGCCATGCTCACCGCCACCGGGCGCCTGCGCGGCCTGCTGCGGGACCGGCTCAGTGCCGGGTCCGGCGAGCTGCCCCGGTTGGCCGAGGTGGACGCGGCCATGGAGCAGGCGCTGAGCCCGCGCGAGCAGCAACTGCTGGCCAGCGTACCGGCCCTGCTCGGCGCCCATTTCGAGCGTCTGCGCGACGACGCCGGCACCGCTGAGGTCGATCCCGACAGCGGCTGGCTGCACTTGTTCAGGAACGACATGCAAGCCGTGCTCCTAGCCGAGCTGGATGTCCGTTTTCACCCCATCGAAGGCCTGCTTGCAGCGCTTCGCCCCCACTAACCGGGCTGTCATGTTCAGAACTCCTCTCTACCTCGTTGTTTTCCTTGCCGGCCTGCTGGCGGTGTGCTGGATCGGTGCCGGCTATGTCGGCAGCAACCCGGTCGGCATGGCGGTGGCGCTGGTGATCGCCGCCTGTTACGTGGCCGGTGCAGTGGAACTGCACCGCTACCGGCAGGCGACCTCGGCGCTGGCGCTGGCGGTGGCCGATGCCGCCGAGGCGCCGGCGAGCCTGGGCGAGTGGCTGGCG
>NZ_CAUQPH010000113.1:0-12051 GCF_963519925.1 uncultured Stenotrophomonas sp.
CACCCGCATTGCCCGGCGTCGACGCCAACAGCGCCGCGAGCACGCCGGCGCCGCTTGCCCTGCCAGCAGATGCCCTGGTCAGCGAAGACACTGCCGTGCCGGACGCCCTGGCCGACGCCATCGCCAACGCAGCCGGCGACGCCGACGCCCCGACCACCCCGTTCCTGCACGCCCTGCACGCCGCCGCCGAGCTCAAGGCCGCTGCCACCGCCAGCACTCCGTTCCAGGGCGAGCCGACCGCCACCCCGCACATCGGCGGCGACGACTTCGACGACGCCATGAGCGCCCGCATCGGCTGGCTGGTCGACCAGAAGATCGGCCACGCCACCATCAAGGTCACCCCCCACGACCTCGGCCTGATCGAAGTGCGACTGCAGATGGACGGCGACAAGGTCCACGCCACCTTCAGCAGCGCCCACGCCGACGTCCGCCACGCCCTCGAATCCAGCATCCCGCGCCTGCGCGAGATGCTGAACGACCAGGGCTTCCAGCTGGGTAATGCCGACGTGGGCCACCAGCAGACCGCGCAGGATGGGAAGAACGGGAGTGGCAATCCGGCACATGACGGCAGCGAAAGCGACCTGGCCATGACCGAAACCATCGTGTCGCCCGCGCAGTTGATGCGTCAACGTGGGTTGGTGGACGCGTACGCGTAAGGCCGGCCCGACCAACGGTCGGGCCCTACCGCTCTTACCTGCCGTGGCACCTTCGGACCCCGTCAAATTCCCGGCAACGAAAAACCGTCGGGGTTCGGCACAGCGTTTGCATGTAGCCAGGAAGCAATCCTATGGAGCTTCCCCTCGTGGCCGCAGCCGCTGACAAAACCAAGAAATCCACCGACAAGGACAAGGCCGCCAAGCCGCGCAGCCCGCTCCTGGTCACCGCCCTGATCGCCGTGGTCGCCGCTGGCGCCGCCGGTGGCGGCGTGTGGTACTTCACCCAGTCCCACGACGAGAAGACCCCGGCCAAGGCCGCCGCCGCCAAATCGGCCGTGCCCGCCCCCGCCCAGTACTTCGGCCTCGAACCGCCGTTCGTCGTCAACCTCAGCAGCAGCTTCGACGGCCCCCGCTACCTGCAGGTCGAAGTCCAGCTCATGACCCGCGATCCCGCCGCCCTCGAAGCCATCAAGCTCCACGCCCCCGCCATCCGCGCCAAGCTGCTGATGCTCTTCTCCCAGGTCGAACCGGCCCAGATCGCCGACCGTGCCGGCAAGGAAAAGCTGCAGGCCGACTCCCTCGCCGAAGTGCAGAAACTGCTCAAGGCCGAAACCGGCAGCAAGGGCGTCGACGAACTGCTGTTCACCAGCTTCGTCACCCAGTAAGGGCACCCCATGAACGACCTGCTCTCCCAGGACGAAATCGATGCCCTGCTGCACGGCGTCGACTCCGGCGCCGTCGAAACCGAAGTCGACACCATCGCCCCCGGCGAAGCCCGCAACTACGACTTCGCCAGCCAGGACCGCATCATCCGTGGCCGCATGCCGACCCTGGAGATGGTCAACGAACGCTTCGCCCGTCTCTGGCGCATCGGCCTGTTCAACCTCATCCGCCGTTCCGCCGAACTGTCCGTGCGTGGCATTGAACTGATCAAGTTCAACGACTACATGCACTCCCTGTACGTCCCCACCAACCTCAACCTGATCCGCTTCAAGCCCCTGCGCGGCACCGGCCTGATCGTCTTCGAACCCACCCTCGTGTTCGCCATCGTCGACAACTTCTTCGGCGGCGACGGACGCTACCCCACCCGCATCGAAGGCCGCGAATTCACCGCCACCGAAATGCGCGTCATCCACCTCCTGCTCAAGCAGACCTTCGCCGACCTGCGCGAAGCCTGGGCCCCGGTGATGGATGTCGAGTTTGAATACATCAACTCCGAGATCAACCCCCACTTCGCCAACATCGTCACCCCCCGCGAATACGTCGTGGTCTGCCGCCTGCACGTCGAACTCGACGGCGGTGGCGGCGACATCCACGTCACCCTGCCGTATTCCATGCTCGAACCGATCCGCGAACTGCTCGATGCCGGCATCCAGAGCGACCGCAACGATCGCGACGAAAGCTGGGGCACCATGCTGCGCGAACAGCTCAACATCGCCGAAGTGACCCTCTCCAGCGTCCTCGCCACCAAGCGCATGAGCCTGCGCGACCTGACCACCCTGAAGATCGGCGACATCCTGCCCATCGACCTGCCCAGCCAGGTCCCGGTCTGCGTCGAGAACATCCCCGTGTTCACCGGCCAGTTCGGCGTCGCCAACGGCATGAACGCCGTAAAGATCACCGCAACCCACCCCCCGGGCACCCGCCCGCGCGTTCCCGTCATCCAGGAAGACCCGCAATGAACGACATCCTCGAGTCCAACGAACCGGCACCGGCGCAGTTCACCACCCTGCAGTCCGACGACAGCCACGCCGGCGCCGACCTGAACCTCGACGTCATCCTCGACGTCCCGGTCACCCTGTCGCTCGAAGTCGGTCGCGCCCGCCTGCCGATCCGCAACCTGCTGCAGCTCAACCAAGGCTCGGTGGTCGAACTCGAACGCGGCGCCGGCGAATCCCTGGATGTCTTCGTCAACGGCACCCTCATCGCCCACGGCGAAGTCGTCGTCATCAACGACCGCTTCGGCGTGCGCCTCACCGACGTCGTCAGCCCCAGCGAACGGATCCGGAGACTGCGTTGATCGCCGCGGCCCTCCTCGCCACCGCCGCCCCCGCGGCCAAGGTCGGCCAGCATGCCGCCGCCGCGCCCAGCATGTTCGGCGCCGTGCTGGCCCTGCTCGGCGTCCTGGCCCTGATTGTCGGCCTCGGCTGGGTGCTCAAGCGCATGCCCGGCAGCGGCTTCAAGCCCGCCGAAGGCCTGCGCGTGGTCGCCAGCCTCAACGTCGGGGCCAAGGAACGCGTCGTCGTCGTCGACGTCAACGGCCAGCAGCTGCTGCTGGGCGTCACCGCCGGCGGCATCAGCACCCTGCACCACCTGCCCGAATCCCTGCCAACCCCGGAACCGGCGCGCCTGCCGGATCTGAAGAACCTGCCGAATTTCGCCCAGCTGCTGCAACAGCGGCTGCGCAAGGACAAATGATCATGCGTCGCCTCCGAGCATCCTGCATCCGTTACCTGCCGCTGCTGTTCGCGCTGCTGCTGTGCGCCCTGCCCGCACTGGCCTGGGCCGCGCCCGGCGCGCCCGCCGTGCCCAACCTGCCCGACGTGAACGTCGGCAAGATCGGCGGCGCACCGGTCAGCCTGCCGCTGCAGACCCTGCTGCTGATGACCGCGATCACCCTGATCCCGTCCATGCTGCTGGTGCTCACCGCCTTCACCCGCATCATCATCGTGCTCGGCCTGCTGCGCCAGGCACTGGGTACTGGCCAGACCCCCTCCAACCAGGTCCTGCTCGGCCTGGCCCTGTTCCTCACCGCCATGGTCATGCTGCCGGTGTGGCAGAAGGCCTGGGGCAGCGGCATGGCGCCCTACCTCAACGGCGAGATCGACTTCCAGACCGCCTGGACCCTGACCACCCAGCCGCTGCGCGCCTTCATGCTGGCCCAGATCCGCGAAACCGACCTGATGACCTTCGCCGGCATGGCCGGGCACGGCACCTACGCCAGCCCAGACGCCGTCCCGTTCCCCGTGCTGGTCGCCTCCTTCGTCACCAGCGAACTGAAGACCGCCTTCGAAATCGGCTTCCTCATCTTCATTCCCTTCGTGATCATCGACCTGGTCGTGGCCAGCGTGCTGATGTCGATGGGCATGATGATGCTCTCGCCGATGCTGGTCTCGGCCCCGTTCAAGATCCTGCTGTTCGTGCTGGTTGACGGCTGGGTCCTGGTGGTCGGCACCCTGGCCGCCAGCTTCAACGCCGTCTGAGGTTGCCATGACCCCCGAACTTGCCCTGACCGAACTGCGCGGTGGCCTGATCACCGTGTTGTGGGTGGCCGGCCCGCTCCTGCTCACCGTGCTGATCGTCGGCGTGGTCGTCGGCGTGGTGCAGGCCGCCACCCAGCTCAACGAACCCACCATCGCCTTCGTGGCCAAGGCCGCCGCGCTCACGGCGGTGCTGTTCGCACTCGGCAGCCTGCTGATCGGCCACCTGGTCGAATACACCGTCCTGCTGTTCCAGCGCATCCCGCACCTGATCGGATAGCGGCGCGATGGATTCGGCAACCCAGATGGCCGCCGACGGGCTCAACGCCTTCGGCATGATCGGCACCGTGCTGTGGACCATGCTGCGCATCGGCGCCATGATCATGGCGATGCCGCTGGTCGGCAGCCGCGCCGTCCCCTCGCGGGTCAAGGTCATGCTGTCCGGCGCACTGGCCATCGCCCTGTCGCCGATGCTGCCGCCCGTCCCGGCCTGGACCGGTTTTGACGCGGCCACCGTACTCAGCATCGCGCGCGAACTGGCCATCGGCATCTCCATCGGTTTCCTGCTGCGGCTGGTGTTCGAAGCCGGCGCGATGGCCGGCGAACTGGTGTCGCAGGGCACCGGCCTGGCCTTCGCGCAGATGAGCGACCCGATGCGCGGCGGCACCTCCGGTGTCATCGGCCAATGGTTCTACCTGCTGTTCGGCCTGTTGTTCTTTGCCGCCAACGGCCATCTCGCGCTGATCTCGCTGCTGATGGACAGCTACAAAGCCGTGCCGATCGGCACCGCGTTGCCTGATATCGACGCCTTCCTGAATGTCGCGCCGATGTTCCTGCTGCAGGTGCTCCGCGGCGCCCTCACCCTGGCCCTGCCCCTTACCGTGGCCATGCTGGCGATCAACCTCGCCTTCGGCGTGCTCTCAAAAGCCGCGCCCGCGCTCAACCCGATCCAGCTCGGCCTGCCCGTCGCGCTGTTGCTGGGCCTGTTCCTGCTGACCGTGCTGGCCGGCGAAATGGGCCCGCCCGTGCAGCGCCTGTTCGATGCCGCCTTCCAGGCCGCCGACAGCGTCACCCACTGAGGCCGTCGCAAAAAACATACGGCCGGGTACGTCGTCGGCGTGATGGTCGCGTGATCAAAAACCGGGTTTTTGGCAGATTTTGCGCTTGCCTCGCCCGTGCCGATGTCGTCTCATGCGGCTACGGCAGGGGGAACGTGCCGGAGCAGTAGTCGGCATCGCAGCGCGCGAGCCAGACAAATTTGTCTGCTGCCTGAGCCAGGGAGAGTCAGCATGCTGATCGGCAGTTATACCCCGTGGTTGGTCGTGGTCTCGCTGGTGGTCGCCATCCTCGCGTCGTTCACCGCGCTGGACATGGCCAACCGGGTCACCACCGCCCCATCCCCGCGCATCAGCGTACTATGGCTGCTGGGCGGCGGGTGCGCCATGGGCCTGGGCATCTGGTCCATGCACTTCATCGGCATGCTGGCGTTCCGCCTGCCGATCCCACTGGGCTACGACCTGCCGCTGACCGCGGTATCGCTGCTCGCCGCAGTGGCCTCGTCGATCTTCGCGCTGTGGCTGGTGTCGCGCCCCACCCTGCCGCATTCGCGGCTTGCGCTGGGCGCGGTCCTGATGGGCTTCGGCATTGCCAGCATGCACTACATCGGCATGGCGGCGATGCTGATGCGGCCCGGCATCGAGTACCACGCCGGTTGGTTCACCTTGTCGGTGCTGGTCGCGGTTGCCGCCTCGTGGGTGGCGCTGTTCGTGGCCTTCCGCCTGCGCCACAACGACACCCGGCTGCACCACCGGATCGTGCCCGCGGTGCTGCTCGGTACCGCCATCGTTGGCATGCACTACACCGGCATGGCCGCCGCACGCTTCCCCGCCAACAGCATCTGCGGCGCCGCCGCCGGCGATGGCCTGCAGACCCAGTGGCTGGCCGCGCTGGTGATGGTGCTGACCATCGCGATCCTGGCCGTGGTGCTGCTGGTGTCTTGGCTGGACCAGCGCCAGCAGGCCCAGCTGCTGCGGCTGCGCAACCAGCGCCTGCGCAGCTCGCTGGACGACGCCGAGGCCGAACTCAGCCAGGCCGCGCTGCACGACCCACTGACCCACCTGCCCAACCGCCTGCTGCTGCAGCAGCATATCGACCAGGCGCTGGTCGATGCCGAGCTGCGCGGCGGTCGCTTCGCAGTGATGTTCATGGACCTGGACGGGTTCAAGCAGGTCAACGATGCCTATGGCCACCAGACCGGCGACGCGCTGCTGGTGGCGGTGGCCGCCCGCACCCGCCAGCTGCTGCGCCCGACCGACGTACTGGCACGCCTGGGCGGTGACGAATTCGTACTGGTGGTGGCCATCGAGAACGACGAAGACGTGGCCACGGTGGCCAACCGCATCCTGCAGGCGATCGGCAAGGGCAACCTGGTGCCCAGCCACGACCTGCAGGTCACCGCCAGCATCGGCATCGCCATCTGCCCCGACCACGCGGCCAGCGAGCGCCAGCTGATGGGCTATGCCGACGCGGCGATGTACCAAGCCAAGGAAGCCGGCCGCAACGCCTACGTAGTGTTTGCCGCGTGGATGAGCGACAGCGCTGAACAGCAGTTCCGCCTGCTGGCCGACCTGCGCCGTGCGGTCGAGTTGAAGCAGCTGTTCCTGCAGTACCAGCCCAAGGTCCGGGTCAGCACCCACCAGGTGTGCGGTGCCGAAGCGCTGCTGCGCTGGCAGCACCCCGAACACGGCCTGATTCCGCCCGACCGCTTCATCCGCCTGGCCGAACGCAGCGGGGTGATCAACGACCTCGGCCGCTGGGTCCTCAACGAAGCCTGCCAGCAGGTGCGGCGCTGGCACGACGCCGGCCACGACAGCTGGTCGGTGTCGGTGAACCTGTCACCGATCCAGTTCGGCTCCCCCCACCTGCTGCAGGAGGTCAGCGACGCGCTGGAGCGGCATCGGGTCGAGCCGCGCCGGCTGGTGCTGGAGATCACCGAAAGCGCGGTGATGCGCGATACCGACACCAGCCTGCGCCTGCTGCAGTCGCTGGCGCGGCTGGGCGTGGGCATTTCCATCGACGACTTCGGTACCGGGTACTCCAGCCTGCTCTACCTCAAACGGCTGCCGGCCACCGAGATCAAGATCGACCACGCCTTCATCCGCGACCTGGAAAACAGCTCCGAAGACGTGGTGATCGTCTCGGCCATCGTCGCCCTGGGCCACGCACTGGACATGGACATCGTCGCCGAAGGGGTGGAAACGGCCGGCCAGCGCTCGTACCTGGAGCGGCTCGGCTGCGACTTCCTGCAGGGCTACCTGCTCGGCCGCCCGGTCGACCCGGAGCGTTTCATGCAGCTGCACGACCTGCCGCGCCCGCGCATGTCGTTGGCCCCGGAGCTGAACACCCTTGGCGGCGGGCATTTCCTGGATTGACGTGCCAGCCACGCAGGGCGTGGCTCTACGGGCGTTTCCTGGACTGATGCGCCAGCCACGCAGGGCGTGGCTCTACCCGCCCTTGTGGCTTTGCGCCGACCACCCCGTAGAGCCACGCCCTGCGTGGCTGCGCACCGTCCATGTTCCCTACGTCGCTCGCGCGCGATAACGGAACGCTCACGCGAAGCGCAGGATCGCGACCCCGCTGACGATCAGACCGGCGGCCACCCAACGGCGCCTCGGTACGCGTTCACGCAACACCCAGGCCGAAATCATCATCGCGAACACGATGGAGGTTTCACGCAGCGCGGAGACCATCGCCACCGGCGCCTGGGTCATTGCCCACAGCGCCAGCCCGTAGGCGCTCAGCGTACCCATGCCGCCCACGAGACCGTACTGCCAGTTCGACCGGGCGTAGGCCAGCAGCTGCGGGCGGCGCCTCCACAGTGCCCAGAGCGGAAGCGGCAGGCCCGAGAGCAGGAACAGCCACAGCGTATAGGCGACCGGCGCGCCCGACTGGCGCGCACCCCAGGCGTCCACCAGCGTGTAGGTGGCAATGACCCCGGCGTTGGTCAACGGAAGCCACAGCTGTCGGCGCACCAGTCCGTGCGCCATCGAGAGTATCCCGGCACAGATCAACACGATGGCCATCCACGCCGCGGCCGGCAGCGATTCACCCCACAGCAGCGCCGCCAGCACCGCCACCACGATCGGCGCGCAGCCCCGCATCACCGGGTAGGCCGCACTCATGTCGGTCCGCTGGTAGGTACGCGCCACCAGCACGTAGTACCCCGCCTGCAGCACCGTCGAAGCCGCCAGCCACGGCCAGCTGCGCGGATCGGGCGGGCGGACGAAGGGCAGGCAGATCGCGGCGATCAGCGCCGCCGTGCCGGTGACCAGGATCGTGGTCAGCAGGGTGTCGCTCCCCCGCTTGACCACGGCGTTCCAGCTGGCGTGCAGGAACCCGGCGAACAGGACCAGGCAGAACAGGAGCGGCGACATCGGCATCCGTGGCAATGACGGGGTTGGTAGGGTCGCATTCCAATCGACCGCACGTACATCCCCGCGTTACGGAACGGTTCTTGCACCACCCCGGATAACCCCCGTGGTGTGCCCTGCCCCGATGTCCGAAAACGAAGAAGCCGGCGAAAAAACCGAACAACCTACCGAAAAACGCCTGCGCGATGCCCGTGAAGAGGGCAACATCCCGCGTTCGCGTGAGCTGGCCACCGCTGCGGTGTTCGGCGCCTCGGTGCTGGCGCTGATGGCGTTTTCCGGCAGCATGGCCAGTGGCAGCAGGGAATGGATGAAGGCGGCGCTGAGCCCCGAACCCGGACTGCGGTTCGAGCCGCAGGGGCTGTTCAGCCACTTCGGCCACCTGTTCCTGCAGCTGATGCTGGCGATGTGGCCGCTGCTGCTGATCTGCCTGCTGGCCAGCTTCCTGGCGCCGGTGGCGATGGGCGGGCTGCGCTGGTCGAACAAATCGCTGATGCCCCAGCTCAACCGGCTCAGCCCGATGGCCGGCATGAAACGCCTGTACGGGCCCGAAGCCATCGCCGAGTTCATCAAGTCGCTGCTGCGCATCCTGTTCGTCGGCGCTGCCGCCGGGCTGGTGGTCTGGCACGGCATCCGCCCCCTGCGCGACCTGATCCACCAGCCGCTGGAGGCGGCGATGGTCAACGGCCTGGGCTTCACCCTCAAGCTGATGCTGGCCACCGGCGGCGCGATGATGCTGCTGGCCGCCATCGACGCCCCGTACCAGCGCTGGAACTGGATGCGCAAGCTGAAGATGACCCGTGAAGAGCTGCGCCGGGAAATGAAGGAGAGCGAGGGCAGCCCCGAGATGAAGGGCCGGATCCGGCAGATGCAGCACCAGCTGGCCAATCGCCAGATGATGGAAGCGGTGCCCGGCGCCGATGTGGTGGTGGTCAACCCGACCCACTACGCGGTGGCCCTCAAGTACGACGGCGGAAAAATGGGCGCCCCCACGGTGGTGGCCCTGGGCGTGGACGAAACCGCCCTGCGCATCCGTGAAGTGGCCGACGGCAACAAGGTCGCCATCGTCTCGGCGCCGCCTTTGGCACGCGCCTTGTATCGGGAAGGTCAACTTGGAAAGGAAATCCCCGTGAGACTGTATTCGGCCGTTGCCCAGGTGCTGTCCTACGTCTACCAGCTGCGTACCTGGCAGGGCGGGCCGATGCCCGCGGCGCCTAACGTGGACATCGATGAGTTCGGCAAGGGAGGCCGCCCATGAGCGCCCAGCCTGCCGGCATGAACACCCGACGCGCCCTGGACATGATCCGCCAGGGCCTCGGCGCCCCGCTGATCGTGCTGGCCCTGCTGGCCATGGTGGTGGTACCGCTGGCCGCGCCGGTGCTGGACGCGCTGTTCACCTTCAACATCGCCATCTCGCTGATGGTGCTGCTGGCGGTGGTGTACGTCAGGCGCCCGCTGGACTTCACCATCTTCCCGATCGTGCTGCTGATCACCACCATGCTGCGGCTGGCGCTGAACGTCGCCTCCACCCGCGTGATCCTGCTCAACGGCCAGAACGGCCACGAAGCCGCCGGCAAGGTGATCGCCGCGTTCGGCGAATTCGTGATCGGCGGCAACTACGCGGTAGGCATCGTGGTCTTCGCGATCCTGACCATCATCAATTTCGTGGTGATCACCAAGGGCGCCGGCCGCGTCTCCGAAGTGACCGCGCGCTTCATCCTCGACGCCATGCCCGGCAAGCAGATGGCGATCGACGCCGACCTCAACGCCGGTTTGCTGACGCGTGAGGAAGCCAAGGTCCGCCGCGAAGAAGTCCGCGAGGAAGCCGACTTCTACGGTGCGATGGACGGCGCCAGCAAGTTCATCCGCGGCGACGCCATCGCCGGCATCCTGATCCTGTTCATCAACCTGCTGGGCGGGCTGGCGGTGGGCGTGCTCCAGCACGGCATGCCCTTCGGCGAAGCCGCGGCCACCTATACCCTGCTCTCGATCGGTGACGGCCTGGTGGCGCAGCTGCCCGCCCTGCTGGTGTCCTCGGCGGTCGCGATGCTGGTCACCCGCGCCTCGCGCTCGCAGGACATGGCCCAGGCCATGATGGGCCAGGCCTTCGGCCAGCACCGCGCGCTGAGCATTACCGCCTTCATCCTGATCCTGGTGGGCCTGGTGCCGGGCATGCCCAACGTCGCCTTCTTGACGCTGGGTGCCATCATCGGCTTCATCGCCTGGAAGCTGTGGAAGAAGAGCACCGCGGCAGAACGCGCCGCCGCCGCCCCAGCCGCGGCCGGCCCCGGCACCGCGCTCGGCCTGCCCGCAGGCACCCCCTCGCCCACCGCCGAACTGACCTGGGACGAGCTGCGCCCGGTCGACCCGCTGGGCCTGGAAGTGGGCTACCGGCTGATCCCGCTGGTGGACAAGAACCAGGGCGGCGAGCTGATGGCGCGGATCAAGGGCGTGCGGCGCAAGCTCACCCACGACATCGGCTTCCTGATTCCCTCGGTGCACATCCGCGACAACCTGGAACTGGGTGCCACCGCCTATCGCCTGCTGATCCACGGCGTACCGGTGGCCACCGCCGAGATCCACCCCGACCGCGAACTGGCGCTGGACCCGGGCAGCGCGCTGGGCGCGCTGGAAGGCATCGCCGGCAAGGACCCCGCGTTCGGCCTGGACGCCACCTGGATCCAGCCGCACCAGCGCGCCCACGCCGAATCCATGGGTTACACCGTGGTCGACCCGGCCACCGTGGTCGCCACCCACCTCTCGCACCTGATCCGCGAACACGCCCCGGAACTGCTCGGCCACGAAGAGGTCCAGCAGCTGCTGGCCAACCTGGCCAAGAGCGCGCCCAAGCTGGTCGAAGACCTCACCCCGAAGGCGCTGCCGCTGTCGGTGGTGGTGCGGGTGCTGCAGAACCTGCTGATCGAGCGCATCTCGGTGCGCCAGCTGCGCAAGATCGCCGAGTCGCTGGTGGAGCACGCGCCGATGAGCCAGGACCCGGGCGTGCTGACCGCCGCCGTGCGCAACGCACTGGGCCGTTTCATCGTGCAGGAGATCGCCGGGATGTCGGCGGAGCTGCCGGTGTTCACCCTCAACCCGCAATTGGAACGTGTCTTGCAGGAGTCCACCCAGGGCAACGGCGCCGCGCTGGAACCCGGACTCGCCGAGCGACTGCACCAGAGCCTGGCCGAATGTGTCGGCAAGCAGGAAGCGAAGAACGAGCCCGCGGTGGTGTTGGTGCCCGGTCCGGTACGTGCCGCGCTGGCACGGCTGGTACGCCACAGCGTTCCGTCGCTGTCCGTGCTGGCCTACAGCGAGGTGCCCGAGGACAAGCGGCTGAAGCTGGTCGGCACGATCAGCTGAGCCGGAACTCCGACAGCAACGCGTCAGAAAACAGACACCCCCATTTCGTATTCACCGCAGCAGGACAAGAAGGGAACCCCGGACCGTGCAGACCACCGACAACCAGCGCTTCCCTTCCACCCCCCAGCCCCAGTCCCGGTACCACAGCATGAAAATCAAACGCTTCGTCGCTCCCGATATGCGCTCGGCCATGAACCTGGTGCGCAAGGAACACGGTCCGGATGCCGTGATCCTGTCCAATCGCCGGATCGAGGAAGGCGTGGAGATCGTGGCCGCGGCGAACTATGACGAAGGCGCGGTGCAGCGTGCGCTGGAAGCGGCGCGCAAGGACGTGGCCCCGCCGCCGCCGGCCCCGCGCCCGCGCAATGCCGCCGATGCGGTGATCGCTGCGGTCACCCGCCGCAAGGC
>NZ_CAUQPH010000114.1:0-11983 GCF_963519925.1 uncultured Stenotrophomonas sp.
GGGTGGCGGGCGACTGGCGCGCTGCGTTGGCCGGCGGCGCGCAGGCAACCGACCTGGAGGCGTTCACCGACCACCTGCTGTCTGCACACCTGCCGCACGCGCTGATCATCGACTGCAGCGGCAGTGCCGAGGTCGCCGACCGCTATGCCGCGTGGCTGCAGGCCGGCATCCACGTGGTCACGCCGAACAAGCAGGCCGGGGCCGGCCCGTTGCCGCGCTACCACGCCATCCGCGAGGCCGCGGCAGGCAGCGGCGCGCGCTTCCGCTACGAGGCCACGGTGGGCGCCGGCCTGCCGGTGATCACCACGCTGCGCGACCTGGTCGACACCGGCGACGAAATCCTGGCCATCGACGGCATCTTCTCCGGCACGCTGGCCTGGCTGTTCAACAAATACGACGGCCAGGTGGCGTTCTCCGAACTGGTCGCACAGGCGCGCGGCATGGGCTACACCGAGCCGGACCCGCGTGACGACCTGTCCGGGGTGGACGTGGCCCGCAAGCTGGTGATCCTTGCCCGCGAGGCTGGACGCGAGCTGAGCCTTGACCAGGTCACGGTGGAAAGCCTGGTGCCCGAAGCGCTGCGCGACAGCGGCGTGGAGGGGTTCATGGCCGGGCTGGATACGGTGGACGCGGCGTTCGCCGAGCGCCTGGCGCAGGCGCGTGCGCGCGGTGCCGTGCTGCGCTACGTGGCGCGTCTGTCGGCCGATGCGGCCCAGGTCGGCCTGGTCGAACTGCCGGCCGACCACGCCTTCGCCAACCTGCGGCTGACCGACAACGTGGTGCAGTTCACCACGCGCCGTTACTGCGACAACCCGCTGGTGGTGCAGGGCCCCGGCGCGGGCCCGGAAGTCACCGCGGCGGGTGTGTTCGCCGATGTGTTGCGGGTGGCCGCCGGCGAAGGAGCGCGCCTGTGAGCGAGGCAGCATCACCGATGCAGGCACGTGCGTTTTCACCCGCGTCGGTGGGCAACGTCGCGGTGGGGTTTGACATTCTTGGCCACGTCATCGCCGGGGTCGGCGATACGGTCACGGTGCGGCGCACCGCCGCGCCCGGGGTCCGTATCCTGGCCATCCGCGGCACCACGGTGGACCTGCCACGGGCAGCGTCGGACAACACCGCAGGCGCGGCGCTGCTGGCGATGGCAGACGCATTGGCGCTGCCGTTCGGATTCGAACTGGAGATCGACAAGGGCATCGCGCTCGGCTCGGGCATGGGCGGTTCGGCAGCATCGTGCGTGGCCGCGCTGGTAGCGGCGAATGCGCTGCTGGAGACGCCGCTGCCGCGCGAGGCGCTGTATCCGTTTGCGCTGGCGGGCGAGGCGGTGGCCAGCGGCGGCCGGCATGGCGACAACCTGGGGCCGATGCTGCTGGGTGGGCTGGTGCTGAGCACGGCGGAGCAGCTGGTGTCGATTCCGGTGCCGGCGCACTGGCACAGCCTGCTGGTGCATCCCGACGCGGTGCTGGAAACCCGCCGCGCGCGTGCCGCGCTGCAGGGCAGCTACGCGTTGTCGGAGTTTGTCGAACAGAGCGCGAACCTGGCGCTGCTGCTTAGTGGCTGCTTCCTTGGCGATGCGGGACTGGTCCGCGACGGCCTGCGCGATGTACTGGTCGAACCCCGCCGGGCCGGGCTGATCGTGGGCTTTTCCGCGGTGCGCGAGGCGGCCCTGCAGGCGGGCGCACTCGGTGCCAGCATCTCCGGTGCCGGGCCGAGCGTATTTGCGTGGTTCGACAGTGAAGCGGCCGCGCGGGCAGCGCAGCCGGCGGTGCAGCACGCCTTCGCCGAAGCGGGCTTTAACAGCCAGGGCTGGGTATCGCCCTTGAATGCCCCCGGTGCACACCTGCTGTAAGCGCCGATGCCCTCCCTTTTCCCTTCAGGACCCGACATGCATTTCGTTTCGACCCGACACGCGGCACCGCCCGCCACGCTCAGCGCTGCGATAGCCGCGGGGCTCGCGCCCGACGGCGGGCTGTACGTTCCCGAGCATCGCTCGCAGGCACGGCAGTGGCAGGGGCAGGGGCAGGGGCAGGGGCAGGGCAGCCTCGTCGCCGACGCCGCGGCAGTGCTGGCACCGTTCTTTGCCGGGGATGCGCTCGCGTCGCACCTGCCGGCCCTGTGCGAACAGGCGTTCGACTTCCCTGCGCCGCTGCGGGCGTTGTCCACTCCGGGCGACCATGTGCTGGAGCTCTTCCATGGACCCACCGCGGCGTTCAAGGACTTCGGTGCGCGCTTCCTGGCGGCGAGCCTGGCCCGGTTGCAGGGCGGACGCGATCGCCCGTTGACCATCGTGGTGGCCACCTCGGGCGACACCGGTGCGGCGGTCGCGGCGGCCTTCCATCGGCAGCCCGGCATCCGGGTGGTGGTGCTGTACCCGGATGGCCGGGTATCGCCGCGCCAGGCGCACCAGCTTGGCTGCTTCGGCGACAACATCCACGCGCTGCGGGTGGCCGGGTCGTTCGACGACTGCCAGGCGATGGTCAAGCAGGCGCTCGGCGACCGTGAGCTGCAGGCACGGGTGCCGCTGAGTTCGGCCAACAGCATCAGCCTGGGCCGGTGGCTGCCGCAGATGAGTTACTACGCGCATGCGGCGCTGACCCACCACGCTGCCCATGGGCAGCATTTGAACCTGGTGATCCCGACCGGCAACCTGGGCAATGCGATGGCTGCCGTGCTGGCGCGGGCGATGGGCCTACCGATCGGGCAGATCGCGCTGGCGACCAATGCCAATGACGTGCTGCCGCGTTTCTTCCAGGGCGAGGCGTACCGGCCCCGGCACAGCGTGCCGACGCTGGCCAATGCGATGGACGTGGGCGCGCCCAGCAACTTCGAACGGCTGCGGTGGTTGCATGCGGACGACGACGATGCCCTGCGCGCCGGATTCCGCACGGCGGCGGTGGACGATGCGGCGATCCGCGAACTGATCACGCGCCGCCATGCGAGCGCAGGCGAGCTGTTCTGCCCGCACACGGCGACGGCGGTGAAGCTGCTCGAACAGCTGCGCGGCGAAGGCGTGCAGGGCGACTGGGCGGTGGCGGCGACGGCGCACCCGGCGAAGTTCGAATCGGTGGTGGAGCCGTTGATCGGCCGCGCCATCGAGGTGCCCCCGGCGCTGGCCGCGCTGCTGCAACGCCCCGCGCACGCCGAACCGTGCCCGCCGCATTACGCCGCGCTGCGCGAATTCCTGCTGGCATAGAACCGCCTCAAACCCCGCAAAGCTCCCGCAATGCGGCTTCGTCGAGGATCTCGACGGTGTTCAGGTGGGGCAGGGCGATCAGACCCTGCTGGCGCAGCTTGGTGAAGGTGCGGCTGACCGTTTCCATGGTCAGGCCGAGGTGGTCGGCGATGTCGCTGCGGCCCATCGGCAGGGTCACGCGCATGCTGGAGTCGCCGAGCCGCGCTTCACGTGCGGCCAGGCGCAACAGGAAGTCGGCAAGCTTTTCGGCCGGTTGCAGGCGGCCAAGCGCGAGGGCGGCGTCGGCGGCGTCGTCCAGGGCCTGGCAGGCGCGCTGCAGCAGCTTGCGCTCCAGGTGCGGGTACCGCGCGCGCAGGTCTTTCATCTGCGGCAGGGCGACGCGGCAGACCCGGCTGTCGGCAATGGCTTCGATGTCATGTCGGTGGTGGTCGCTGCCGCTCAGGCCCAGGTAGTCGCCGGGCAGGACGAAGCCGCTGATCTGGCGGCGTCCGTCGGCGAGGGTACGGACCAGGCGCAGGGCGCCGGCGGTCAAGGTATAGACATGTTGGCGGGGTTCGCCGGCACGGGCCAGGGTGGCGCCCAGCGGCAGCGGCTGGGAGACGGTCACCCGCTCCAGCGCCTGCACTTCATCGGGCGACAGGGCCGAGCAGACGGCCAGGTGGCGCACGGAGCAATGCAGGCAGTCGCGCAGGGTGGAGCAGCCCGGGGCGGGTTCGTCTGCGGCGGCAACGGCGGTTCCGGGGTGGGGCCGGGTCATGTCGAACCAGGAAGCGGGGCCTGCCCATGATACGTCATGCGGCGGTTGGCCCGGCTGCGGCTAGAATATGCAGCTCGCTCTTCCCCCAAGTTCCCCCGCAGGAGTCCCGCAAGTGATCAAGCCCCGTACGCCGCCCGGCATCATGGAATTGCTGCCGCGCGAGCAGATCGCGTTCCAGCGCATGCTGGACGTCATCCGCCGCAATTACGAGCGGTTCGGGTTCCTGCCGGTGGAAACGCCGGTGTTCGAGCTGTCCGATGTGCTTTTGACCAAGTCCGGTGGCGAGACCGAGCGCCAGGTGTATTTCGTGCAGTCGACGGGTGCGCTTGCGAATGCGGCGGAGGCGGGTGACAAGAGCCTGCCGGAGCTGGCGCTGCGTTTCGACCTGACGGTGCCGCTGGCACGTTACGTGGCCGAGCACGAGCATGACCTGACGTTCCCGTTCCGTCGTTACCAGATGCAGCGGGTGTATCGTGGCGAGCGCGCGCAGCGCGGTCGTTTCCGCGAGTTCTACCAGTGCGACATCGATGTGATCGGCAAGGACAGCCTGAGCACGCGGTATGACGCGGAGGTGCTGGCGGTGATCCACGCGGTGTTCGCGGAGCTGCGCATCGGTGATTTCTCGGTGCAGTTGAACAACCGCAAGCTGATGCGCGGGTTCTTCGAGAGTTTGGGCGTTGCGGACGGCGAGCGCCAGATGGCGGTGCTGCGTGAGGTCGACAAGCTGGACAAGCGCGGTCCGGATTACGTGCGCGAGACGCTGACCGGCGAGGGCTTTGCGATCCCGGCCGAGCAGGTCGACCGGATCCTGGCGTTCGTGGCGGTGCGCTCGAGCAGCCATGCCGATGCGCTGGCGCAGTTGGATGCGCTGGTGGCGGACGGTGCTGCCAGCGAGACGCTGAAGCTGGGGGTGGCGGAGCTGCGCGAGGTGCTGCAGCTGGTGAAGGCGCTGGGGGTGCCGGAGACGGCGTACTGCCTGAATTTCTCGATTGCGCGCGGGCTGGATTACTACACGGGCACGGTGTACGAAACGACGCTGACCGACCATCCGCAGATTGGTTCGATCTGTTCGGGCGGCCGTTATGAGGATCTTGCCAGCCACTACAGCAAGTCGAAGCTGCCGGGCGTGGGCATTTCGATCGGGCTTACCCGGCTGTTCTGGCAGCTGCGCGAGGCCGGGCTGATCGCGGGCATCGAGGACAGCAGTGTGCATGCGCTGGTGGCGTTGATGGACGACAACGGTCTGGCCGATTCGCTGGACATTGCGCGCCGCCTGCGCGTCGGTGGCATCAATGCGGAGGTGCAGATGGAGCCGAAGAAGATCGGCAAGCAGTTCCAGTATGCGGCGAAGGCAGGCATCCGTTTCGTGGTGCTGGCGGGTGAGGACGAGCTGGCGCGCGGCGTGGTGGCGGTGAAGGACCTGCTGCGCGAGCAGCAGTTCGAGGTCGCCCGCGACGAGCTGGCCAGCGCGCTGCAGGTGGAACTGGAGCAGACCCGCGCCATGGCGTGACGAGCCCTCGGGTTCATGCTTCCAACAATGGCACCTTCGGGTGCCATTGTTGTTTCTACGGTTGCGCTGGCCGCTGGTCGGCCTTGGGGAACGTGATCGTCCGTTCTCGAACCCGCAAACATTCGGTTCCGCGTTCGCGGTAGCGCCGACCGTTGGTCGGCCCTGGGAACCCGTGGGCGTTCGTGGACGTTCCGCGCCAACGGCCACGTCAACGTCAACGTCTACGGCGTACAGCCGGCGTCTCATTGCCACGTGCAGGGGCGGCCGGCGGGCAGCCCCCTCCGGGACACGCCGTGAACCGCCCTCCGGGCCCCGGCCCAGCCGCCAGCGGCTGTGCGTTCAGTCGCACGCGAGGCAGTGCCTCGCAAGCAGTGCGCCTTCACCCTTGGGGGCTTGTCAAAAACATCCATGTTTTTGACAGTCCCTACGGGGGCTGCCCGCCGGCCGCCCCCATACGCTGTTGTGTGCGGCGGGGAGGGCAGCCGGCAGAGCCCGGCTCTACGGGGGTTAATTGGCAGATGAATGGAGGGACTGCTGGATTGGGCATTCCCCCTACTTTGCGTTAATGTAATAGCACGCTATTACGTTGATACGATGAAAATCCGTCCTTCCCCCCTTGAGAAAGACCCCCAGGCCGACCTGGCCTGCCTGGCGCGTGCCTTTGCCGGCCTGGCCAGCGCTGAGCAGGTGACTGCATTCCTGCGCGACCTGTGTACGCCGGCCGAGCTGGAAGCGCTGTCCGACCGGTGGAAGGTGGTGCCGCTGCTGAAGCAGGGCGTGCCGTATCGCGAAATCCATGAATTGACCGGTGTCAGCGTGACCACCACCGGGCGCGTGGCGCGCTCGCTGGACCATGGCCACGGCGGTTATGCCGCTGCCATTGCCGCGACCGCCACGCCCGCGTCCCCCGAATCCGAGTAGAGACCTGCCCCATGAGTGCAACCCAGACCGCCCCGGCACGCGACCGGCTGCGTATTGCGATCCAGAAGAGCGGGCGGCTGGCCGAGCCCGCGCGCAGCCTGCTCACGGCCTGTGGGCTGAGCTGGCGGCAGAGCCGCGACAAGCTGTTCTGCTATGGGGAATCGCTGCCAGTGGACCTGCTGCTGGTCCGCGATGACGACATTCCCGGCCTGATCGCCGACGGGGTCTGCGACTTCGGCATCGTCGGTCGCAACGAGCTGGACGAGCAGGGTGCGGCACGCCGCCGCATCGGACTTCCGGACGCGTACCAGGCCCTGCGCGGGCTGAACTTCGGGCAGTGCCGGCTGATGCTTGCCGTGCCCGAGGAGTGGGATTGGCAGGGTGTAGAGCAATTGGCCGGCAAGCGCATCGCTACCAGCTACCCGGCGATCCTGGCCGACTGGCTGGCCGAGCGCGGGGTGGATGCCCAGGTGGTGGAACTGTCCGGCTCGGTGGAGATCGCGCCGCGCCTGGGCACCGCCGACCTGATCTGCGACCTGGTCTCCAGTGGCGCGACGCTTGCTGCGAACCAGCTCAAGCCGGTAGAAACCCTGCTTGAAAGCGAAGCCGTGCTGGCCGGACCGGTCAAAACCCCCGACGACGCCCGCGCCGGCCTGATGGCCATGCTGCTGCGCCGCCTCGACGGGGTGGTGAAGGTGCAGGACAGCAAGCTGCTGATGTTCCGTGCGGAACTGGACCGCGTGTCCGACCTGGCCCGCCTGTTGCCGGACGCCGACCCGCTGGTGCAGCTGCCCGACGACGGCGGCCACCTCCGCCTGCAGACCATGTGCCATGGCGCACTGACCTGGCAGCGGCTGGAGGAACTGGAGCGCGCCGGCGCCCAGGGACTGATGGTCCTGAGCGTGGAGCGGTCGCTGGCATGAACCGTCTGCAATGGTCCCAACTCGACGCCGCCGCCCAGGCCCAGGCCCTGCAGCGCCCGGTACAGGCGGTTGCTGCGCGTACCCGTGAATCGGTCGCGGCATTGATCGCGGCGGTACGCGAAGACGGCGACGCCGCGCTCCGCGAAATCAGCCTGCGCTTCGATGGCGTGGCGCCAGCGTCGTTCGAAGTGGACGACAGCGAATTCGCCGCCGCCGAACGCGCCGTCCCCGCTGAACTGCGCCAGGCGATGATCGACGCCGCCGCGCGCATCCGGCAGTTCCACAAGGCCGGCATGAGCCAGGGCTACGCGGTGGAAACCGCCCCCGGCGTTCGCTGCGAACGCATGGTGCGGCCGATCGGCAGGGTAGGGTTGTATGTTCCCGCCGGCAGTGCGCCGCTGCCTTCCACCGCGCTGATGCTTGGCGTTCCGGCGCAGCTCGCCGGTTGCCGCGAAATCGTGTTGTGCACCCCGCCGCGTCGCGACGGCAGCGCCGATCCGGCGGTGCTGGTCGCTGCGCGGCTTACCGGCGTGCACCGCGTGTTCAAGCTCGGCGGCGCCCAGGCCATCGCCGCGATGGCGTATGGCACCGACAGCGTGCCGGCGTGCGACAAACTGTTCGGGCCCGGCAACAGCTATGTCACCGAAGCCAAGCAGCAGGTGGCCCAGGACGGCGCCGCCGCCATCGACATGCCGGCCGGTCCTTCCGAAGTGCTGGTGATCGCCGACGCCGGCGCCAATCCCGCCTTCGTTGCCGCCGACCTGTTGTCCCAGGCCGAACACGGCCCGGATTCGCAGGTGCTGCTGCTCACCGACGATGCCGACATGCTGGAGCGGGTCGAAGCGCAGGTGCAGGCGCAGCTGAAACAGCTGTCGCGCGCCGACATCGCCGCCCAGGCATTGCAGTCGTCGCGGCTGGTGCTGGTCGACTCGCTGGTGCAGGCGTTCCAGATCAGCAACCGCTATGCGCCCGAGCACCTGATCCTGGCCCTGCGCGAGCCGCGCGACTGGCTGGCCCAGGTCGAGGCGGCTGGCTCGGTGTTCCTTGGCGACTACACCCCGGAGGCATTGGGCGACTACTGCAGTGGCACCAACCACGTGCTGCCCACCGCCGGTGCGGCACGCGCCTACAGCGGCGTGAGCGTGGCCAGCTTCCAGAACATGATCAGCGTGCAGGCCGCCACCGCGCAGGGCATTGCCGGTATCGGCAACTGCGCGCGCGTACTGGCCCGTGCCGAAGGCCTGGACGCCCACGAAAATGCGGTCGCGCTGCGCATGGGGGCCGCTGCATGAGCGCCGCCGGTGTGCTCGACCTGGTGCGCAGCGACCTGCGCGCGTTCAGTGGTTATTCCTCGGCGCGCAGCAGTGCGCTGGTGGGCGATGTGTGGCTCAACGCCAATGAGTCGGCCTGGGCCAATCCGGCCGACCCGCAGGGCCAGGCGCGCCGCTATCCCGAACCGCAGCCGGAGGCGCTGCGTGCCCGGCTGGCCGCGTTGTACGGCTGCGAGCCTGCGCAGCTGCTGATCGGCCGTGGCAGCGACGAGGCCATCGACCTGCTGGTGCGTGCCTTGTGCGAACCGGGCCGCGACGCGGTGCTGGTCACCCCGCCGGTGTTCGGCATGTACGCCGTGTGCGCGCGCCTGCAG
Organism: uncultured Stenotrophomonas sp.; assembly: GCF_963519925.1. NCBI lineage: Bacteria > Pseudomonadati > Pseudomonadota > Gammaproteobacteria > Lysobacterales > Lysobacteraceae > Stenotrophomonas > uncultured Stenotrophomonas sp. The sequence continues at coordinate 8,947 of NZ_CAUQPH010000114.1, forward strand.
AACGCGCCGCTGCTGGAAGTGCCGTTGCGCGACGCCGGCGATGCGCTGGACGCCGACATCGACGCGATCATCGCCGCCGCGCTGGCCGGCAACGCCAAGCTGGTGTTCCTGTGCAGTCCGTCCAACCCTGCCGGCAGCAGCATTGCGCTGGGCGCGATCGAACGGATCGCCCAGGCGCTGCAGGGCAGGGCGCTGGTGGTGGTCGACGAAGCCTACGGTGAGTACGCCGAACAGGCATCGGCGGCGATCCTGCTGCCGCGCTACGAGAACGTGGCGGTGCTGCGCACCTTGTCCAAGGCGCATGCGCTGGCGGCGGCACGGATCGGCAGCCTGATCGCCACGCCGGCGTTGATCCAGGTACTGCGCCGATGCCAGGCCCCGTACCCGGTGCCGGCGCCGTGCGCGGCGTTGGCCCTGGCGGCGCTGGAGGTCGATGCGCTGGCGGTGACCGAAGCGCGCGTGGCCCAGGTGAAGGCGGAGCGCGAGCGCCTGTTCCAGGCGCTGCAGCAGGCGCCCGGCGTGCTGCGCGTGTATCCGTCGCAGGGCAACTACCTGCTGGCGCGTTTCAACGACGCCCAGGCCGCGTTCGACGCGCTGCTGGCCGCCGGCATCGTGGTGCGCGACCAGCGCGCCGCACCGCAACTTCACGATGCGCTGCGCATCACCATCGGCAGCCCGGAAGAGAACGACCGCGTGCTCCAGGTACTTGCCGCCCGGAGGGCCGCCGCATGACCCCCATCCTGTTCGTCGACCGCGACGGCACCCTGATCGAAGAGCCTGCCGATTTCCAGATCGACGCCTACGAGAAGATCCGCTTCGTCCGCGACGTGATCCCGGCGATGCTCAAGCTTCGTGACGCGGGCTACCAGTTCGTGATCGTAAGCAACCAGGACGGGCTGGGCAGCGAGGGCTACCCGCAGGCCGCCTTCGACGGCCCCAACGACCTGATGCTGCAGATCTTCGCCAGCCAGGGCATCGTGTTCCGTGACGTGCTCATCGATGGCACCTGGCCGCACGACAACGCGCCGACCCGCAAACCGGGCATCGGCATGATGCTGCCCTACCTGCAGGACCGCGGCATCGACTGGGCACGTTCGGCGATGGTCGGCGACCGCCCGACCGACATCCAGTTCGCGCAGAACATGAACATCCGGGGGTTCCAGCTGCGCACCGAGCAGTTCGGCGGTGAGTGGGACTGGACCGGTATCGCCCACGAGCTGGCCGATGCGCCGCGCCGCGCCAGCGTGCAGCGCAATACGAAGGAAACCCGCATCCGCGTCGCGGTCGACCTGGACCGCACCGCAGAGCCGCAGACCCACACCGGCCTGCCGTTCTTCGACCACATGCTGGAGCAGATCGGCAAGCACGGTGGCTTCGCGCTGAGCGTGCAGGCCGAAGGCGACCTGCACATCGACGAACACCACACCATCGAAGACACCGGGCTGGCCCTGGGCCAGGCCCTGCGCGAGGCGCTCGGCGACAAGCGTGGGATCGGCCGCTACGGCTTCACCCTGCCGATGGACGAAACCCTGGCCAGTGCCGCACTCGATTTCAGCGGCCGTCCGTACTTCGTGTTCGAAGGTGACTTCAAGCGCGAACGCGTGGGCGACATGCCCACCGAGCTGGTGCCACACTTCTTCCGCTCGCTGTGCGATGCCGCCGGGCTGAACCTGCACCTGAGCGTGCGCGGCGACAATGACCACCACAAGGTCGAAGCCTGCTTCAAGGCGCTGGCCCGCGCGCTGCGCCAAGCCCTGCCACGCCAGGGTACGGCGCTGCCCAGCACCAAGGGGGCGCTGTGACCGACGTTGCGCTGATCGATGCCGGCGGTGCCAACCTGGGCTCGGTGCGGTACGCATTGGAACGCTTGGGGGCGCGCGTGCAGCTGGTGCGCGACGCGGACGGCCTGCAGGGGGTGCGTCGGGTGATCCTGCCCGGGGTCGGCGCGGCCCGGCCCGCGATGCAGCGCCTGCATGCGCAGGGCCTGGTGGAACCGCTGCGGCGCCTGCAGGTGCCGCTGATGGGCATCTGCCTCGGCATGCAGCTGCTGTTCGACCATTCCGAAGAGGCGGATGTGGAAACGCTGGGGCTGATTCCCGGCACGGTACGCAAGCTGGTGCCGGCCACCGGCATCCGCGTCCCCCACATGGGCTGGAACCGGCTGCTGCCGCTGAAGCCGTCGGTGCTGCTGCGGGATATTCCCGAGCGCGCCAGTGCGTACTTCGTGCACAGCTACGCCGCTCCGCTCAATGCCCACACCGTGGCGGCCTGTGACCATGGCGGGCTGTTCACCGCGATGGTGGAGCAGGGCCGCTACTTCGGCGCCCAGTTCCACCCCGAGCGTTCCGGCGACACCGGCGCGCTGATGCTGCGCAACTTCCTCGAGGACACCGCTGTATGAGTTTCATCGTCTACCCCGCGCTGGATATCCGTGGTGGCCGCGTGGTGCGGCTGCGCCAGGGCGACTATGCGCAGGAAACCCATTACGGCGACGACCCGCTGCCGCGCGCGCAGGCCTTCGAAGCGCAGGGCGCGAGCTGGATGCACCTGGTCGACCTGGACGCGGCGCGCGCCGGCGGCTACACCCTGGCACCGCTGCTGTCGGCGATCCGCGCCGGCACCGGGCTGCAGGTGCAGACCGGGGGCGGGGTGCGCGGGCGCGACGACGTGGCGCGCATCCTCGATGCCGGCGCAAGCCGCGTGGTGGTCGGCTCGCTGGCGGTGCGTGAACCGACGCAGGTGATCGGCTGGCTGGAGGAATTCGGCGCAGACCGCATCACCATCGCACTGGATGCGCGCCAGGATGCCGAGGGCCAATGGCAGCTGCCGGTGCATGGCTGGACCGAGAATGCCGGGGTCACCTTGGACGCGTTGGCCGAGCGCTACGCGCAGGCTGGCCTGCGCCACCTGCTGTGCACCGATATCGCCCGGGACGGCATGCTGGCCGGCCCCAACCTTGCGCTGTACCGGCATCTCACCGCGCGCCTGCCGGGCGTGGCGGTGCAGGCCTCCGGCGGCGTGCGCGACGTCGCCGACG
>NZ_CAUQPH010000115.1:0-11975 GCF_963519925.1 uncultured Stenotrophomonas sp.
CGCTGGTGCTGCGCGCGCAGCAGCGGCGTCAGGACTGGGCCGCGCCGGAGCGGCTGCAGCGCTGGGCCCGTGAACGCCGCAGCGAGAATACGGTGTCCGCGCATGGCTTTGACGCAATCAACTCGATTTTCTCCAACGACGAGATGCACCTGACCCTGGCACGTGGACGTGCGCTGGGCTGTGCGGGGAAGTGGCCGCCCCTGGTGTCGGCGTTGTGGAAGCGCGCCGCCGGCCTGTAGGTCAAAGAAGATCGAAAACTGGAAGCGCGGCCCTCCGTGGCTGCGCAGACTTTGGCGCGGCTGGCGCCATCCGGGTATCCGGCGGCGCCGCCGCGACCATCTATTTCCGGAAGCCCCGCTCATGACGATCCCGAAGTTCATCCTGCCCCTTTTGTCCCACGCCGCGCCCCGGAGTGCGGCCGCCAGGGAGGTCAAGGAGATCAACCGGGCGCTGGTGGCTGCGAACGGCATCAAGGGACTACTGGTGTCGGTGCGCAACCTGCCGCTCAGCCTGAGCACCTCCGCCCTGCGCGCGGAAGGCCGCCTGGAAGGCTTCCTCGGGAAGCTCGACACCGCATTGCCGACCCGGCAGGACTATCGCGACGCACGCGCCAGCATCGATGTGATCACTGCCGATCTCAAGCGCATGGATAAAACCATGTGCCGCCACCAAGGCACGCCGGGCAGTGCCAACCACGATGACTACACCGCCACCCACGAGAAGTACATCGGTATCCTCAAGGTGCAGCACACCATCCCGACCAAGTATTTCCGGGCCAGGTAAAGCGGCGTGTGCGCTGCGGCGACGGCGTTGTTACGTCGCCGCGGGCTCGAAGTGATCGAATTCTGCAAGTGGTCGCCCCCGGTTGGCGGGCAGACTGAACGGGCGTGGCTGATCCGGAACGGGTGGCTTGGCGACGCCCACACGTCTTCCCGGACCTCCAGGAGCTTCATGGCCTCCCCGATTCCTCCGATTCCACCCATCCGTGCGCTGTGGCCAAGGCTGACACGCGATGAGGCGCTTGCGCTCACCACCCGGGCGATGGCGCAGGCACCCGATGCGGTGACATCGCAGATGCGTACGCTGCTGGTCCAGATCAGGAACGTGGGCCAGGCTGGGGACGACACCCGGTCGATGCTGCCGGCGAGCGACCGCCTGCAGCAGTTCGTGAACGCGGTGGAGAGCCAGGCGCAGCCGTCGCCGCAGTGCTTCGCCAACCAGCTGGTCAACGTCGGGCACCTTGCAGAAGACCTGCGTGACCGGTTGGGTCGGACCGACTCGGAATCCGTGCGCGAAAAGCTGCGCGTCGCCCTGGATACGACGGTCCGTATCCAACGCTTCTCCGGTCGCGGCACGGACTGACCCGGCCGGCGGCAATCACCACGCCAGGACGGTGATCTCTTCGCGGTCGTGGTACAGCTGCTTGGCGCGCACGTTCAACGGCCGCCCGGCCTGGTCCTGGAACAGCTCCAGGCAGAGGCGGGTTTCGTCCCAACGCTTCTTCATCGGCAGCTTGAGGTTGAAGATCGCATGCCGGCACCAGCCTTCGCGGAACCAGGTGGCCATGCGCTCGGCGACCCGGCGCGGCTGTTCGACCATGTCGCAGACCATCCAGTCCAGCGGCGCCTCGGGCTGCCAGTGGAAGCCGTCGGCACGCAGGTGTTCAACCAGGCCGGTCTCAAGCACGTGTTCGCGCAGCGGGCCGTTGTCCACGCTGATCACGTGCATGTGCTGGCGGGTCAGCACCCAGGTCCAGCCGCCGGGCGCGGCGCCGAGGTCGGCGGCGCGCATGCCGGGCCGGACCAGCTGTTCGCGTTCATCCGGGCTCATCAGCGTCAGCAGCGCCTCGTCCAGCTTCAATGCCGAGCGCGAGGGCGCTTCGGGCAGCAGCTTCAGGCGCGGAATGCCCAGCGCCCATGGCGCACTGTCGCGGGTGTCGGCCACGCAGACGAAGGCGTGGCGTCCATCGACGAACACCACATGCAGGCGCGGCAGGGCCGTGTTGGGCTTGTCGGTAAGCAGGCCGGCCTTGCGCAGCGCCGGGCGCAGCGCATTGCCGAAGGCGCGCGCCAGCCCGGCCAGCGGTTTGCCTTCATCCGAATCGGGATGTTCCACCCACATGTCGCCGAACCGCTGCTGTCCTTCCAGCGCGGCCAGGATCGGAGTGATCCGGTCGCTGGGATCGAGCTCGCGCAGTTCGGCCAGCACGACCAGCTTCTGCCGGGCGAAGATCAGCGACCGCCAGGGCAGCGCCCTGGACAGCGCCGCGCCTTCGTCGGTGGCGAACAGCACGTAGCCATCATTGCGCTGGGTACGCGCATAGCCGGCGATAGTGGCGTAGGCCGCGCGCTCGGACAGCTCACCGGCCAGTTCCGGCTCGAAGCCCTGCCGGCACAGGCACAGCAGGCCGCTCATCGACGCACGCCGATGGTGTGGAAATCAGTAATGCGCACCGTTGGTTTCCCCGTACTGGCGCAGTACCGCGCGCGCTGCGTCGCGCTCGATGTCGCGCACGACCTCGATGCCGCGCTTGTTGAGTTCACCGATCCAGTCGGCCGGGAGCGGGCCTTCATCGAACGGGGTGAGTTCTTCCACATCCTGCGCGCTGGCGCCGATCAGCAGGCGGTCGATGCCGGCCCAGATGGTGGCGCCATAGCACTGGCAGCACGGCTGCGAGGAGGTGGCCAGGGTGATCGGCGACAGCACGTCGTTCAACCGCGGCGTCTGCAGGCGCTGCTGGGCCAGCATGTAGGCCATGTTTTCGGCATGCGCGAGCGAGGTGCTGTGCGGCACCACGCGGTTCACGCCGGCGGCGATGACGCGGTCGTCGGGGCCGAACACCACCGCGCCGAACGGGCCGCCGGTCGCGGCCTCGACGTTCAGGCGCGACAGTTCGATGGCCAGCGCGACCTTGGCCGCGTCACCGGGATGGGCACGGCCCAGGTCGACCTGGTCGTGGATCCAGGCCGGCAGGGTGAGATGGACTTGCGCGTACAGCATGGTCTACAACCTTCGGTATTCGGTGGGGCTCACGCCGACCAGGTGTCGCGCAGGGTCACGCTGCGGTTGAACACCGGCGCGGCGGCGGTATGGTCGCGGCGGTCGGCGACGAAGTAGCCGGTGCGCTCGAACTGGAACGACTGTTCCGGGGTGGCGCTGGCCGCTGCCGGTTCGACATAGCCGGTGACGGTGCGGCGGGATTCCGGGTTCAGGTAATCGCGGTAGGTCCTGCCTTCGGACTCGTCGTCGGGGTTGGGTACCGAGAACAGGCGGTCATAGAGGCGGATTTCGGCGGGCACGCCGTGCGCCGCGCTGACCCAATGGATGGTGCCCTTGACCTTGCGGTTGGCGCCTTCCATGCCCGGTCGCGATTCCGGGTCGAGCCAGCCGCGCAGTTCGGTGATGTTGCCGTCGGCGTCCTTGACCACTTCGTCGCAGCGGATGATGCCGGCACCGCGCAGGCGGACTTCGCCACCCGGCACCAGGCGCTTCCAGCCCTTGGGCGGGACTTCGGCAAAGTCTTCGCGTTCGATCCACAGTTCGCGGGCGAACGGCACCTCGCGGCTGCCGAACGCCTCGTCCTTGGGGTGGTTGGCGAAGGCCAGGGTTTCGACGTGTCCGTCGGGCAGGTTGGTCAGGACCAGTTTGACCGGGTCGATCACGGCCATGCGGCGCGCGGCGGCGGCGTCGAGGTCTTCGCGCAGGGCGCCTTCGAGCACGCTGAAGTCGATCAGCGAATTCTGCTTGCTGATGCCCACGCGTTCGGCGAACAGGCGCATGGCGGCCGGGGTGTAGCCGCGGCGACGCAGGCCCTGCAGGGTCGGCATGCGCGGGTCTTCCCAGCCATCCACCAGCTGCTCGGTGACCAGCGCCATCAGCTTGCGCTTGCTCATCACGGTGTAGTTGATGTTCAGCCGCGAGAACTCGATCTGGCGCGGCTTGGCGGCTTCGCGCGGCAGGCCGCGCTCGACCAGCGGGGCGGTCAGCGCGTCGTCATGGGCGAAGTCGACGTTGTCCACGCACCAGTCGTACAGCGGGCGATGGTCTTCGAATTCCAGGGTGCACAGCGAGTGGGTGATGCCTTCGATCGAATCGCCCAGCGCATGGGCGAAGTCGTACATCGGATAGATCGGCCAGGCATTGCCGGTGTTCTGGTGCTCGACGTGCTTGATGCGGTACAGCGCGGGGTCGCGCAGGTTGATGTTGCCGCTGGCCATGTCGATCTTCGCGCGCACGGTGCGTGCGCCGTCCGGGAACTCACCGGCACGCATGCGCCGGAACAGGTCCAGGTTCTCGTCGATGCTGCGGTCGCGCCACGGCGACGGGCGGCCGGGCTCGGTCAGGGTGCCGCGGTAGGCGCGCACTTCTTCGGCGGACAGGTCGCAGACGTAGGCCTTGCCGTCGCGGATCAGCTTTTCGGCGGCCAGGTAATAGGCGTCGAAATAGTCCGAGGCGTGGCGCAGCTCGTTCCACTCGAAGCCCAGCCAGCGCACGTCGTCCTGGATGGCAGCGACGTATTCGGGGTCTTCCTTCGCCGGATTGGTATCGTCGAAGCGCAGGTTGCACACGCCGGCGAACTCACCGGCAATGCCGAAGTTCAGGCAGATCGACTTGGCGTGGCCGATGTGCAGGTAGCCGTTGGGCTCGGGCGGGAAGCGGGTCTTGATCGCCTGGTGCTTGCCGGTGGCCAGGTCCTCGCGGACGATCTGACGGATGAAATCCCGCTTTTCAGGGGCTTCCGGAAGGGCGTCGGTGGGGGCGGCAGTAGGCTCGGACATGATGCGAAGGCAGAAGGCAGAAAGAATGACAGTCTAACGCGTCCCCCGGCGGTTGGACGGGGTACGCACGCCTCCCACCGTTCATGACGGCCGGCCAACGGCCGGCGCTACCGTCTGCGGGGTATGCTGCGGTGAACGCGGCGAGGAGCCTTCCATGCATGTGATCTACCAGGCCGACAACCTGTTCGACGCCCATCTGGTCAAGCACGCGCTGGAGGATGCGGGCATCCCGGCGTTCGTGTTCGGCGAGCAGCTGCTGGGCGGGATGGGCGAGCTGCCGCTGTTCGGGGTGTTGCGGGTCTGCATTCCGGACCTGGCCCGGCCCGAGGCCGAGCAGATCGTGGCCGGGCTGGACTTGGGCGGGACGGCGGACGACCCCATATTCGACGGTGACGAAAGCGCCGGCCTGTCGCCGGCCTAGGAGACCGCCATGTTGGGAATTGCCAAGGGCCTGTTGGGCATTGGAGCATTCAAGCAGCGCCTGCCGCGCGCCGACGAGGCGCTGCCGGGCCGTGAGCACCCGTTGCCGCTGCACAACCAGCACTATGTGAACAGCCACCCGCTCAAGGACGGCTTTGCCGGCCTGGAACGCATCCGCTTCGCGATGGGCTGCTTCTGGGGCGCCGAGCGCAAGTTCTGGACGCTGCCGGGGGTGTACTCGACGTCGGTGGGGTATGCCGGCGGGCTGACCCCGAACCCGACCTACGAGGAGGTGTGCTCGGGCCTGACCGGGCATACGGAGATCGTGGAAGTGGTGTACGACCCGGCGATCATCAGCGTGGAGCAGCTGCTGCAGGTGTTCTGGGAGAACCACGACCCGACCCAGGGCATGCGCCAGGGCAACGACACCGGCACCCAGTACCGGTCGGCGATCCATGCCACGACGTCTGCGCAGCACGAGGCAGCCCTGGCCAGCCGCGAGGCCTACCAGCCGCGCCTGGCCGTGAAGGGGTACGGCGCGATCACCACGGACATCGAGTTCCCTGCACCAACGTACTACTACGCCGAGGACTACCACCAGCAGTACCTGGCCAAGAACCCGAACGGCTACTGCGGCATCGGCGGCACCGGCGTGAGCTGCCCGATCGGCGTGGGCGCCTGATCCCGGTTTCGCTGGGCGGCCTGGTGGCGCGCGATCCCGTAGAGCCGGGCTCTGCCCGGCTGCTTCACGCATTCGGGCGAACAGCCGTTGGTTCAATCATCGCCCGGGCAGGGCCGGCGGGTGCGGGTTTGCGGGACACGCCGTGAACCCATCCATGGGGGCTCGTAGAAAACATCCATGTTTTCTACGGTCCCGCAAACCCGCCCCCGCCGACCCTCGATAGGGTGTGAGTGGCCACGGGAAGATCAACGGCATTGCCGATCATTTTCATGCGTTAACGGGCGCGGTGACGTTCCGTGCCGTCGTTCGGGAACCGACGCTACCGTCCCCAGGACCATTCGGCGTAGAGCCACGCCCTGCGTGGCTGCCTTTTGCATCCGCCCGCGACTCACCATCTGGGGCTGCCCGCCGGCCGCCCCTGCACGCATGAACTGAAACGCTGCTGCTGGCGCGATCCTGGAAAAGCAAACGGGACGGCTGCAATCGCTGCACCCGTCCCGCTTATGCACTCTTACGTCTGGAACGGCTTACAGCCGTTCGCGGATCGTCTGGCGCAATGCTTCCAGATCCTTGGCGAACGCATCGATACCGGCGGCAAGCTTCTCGGTGGCCATCGGGTCGGCGGCCAGGTCGGTGGCGAACCGGGCGGCGTCGATCGGGGTGACATCCACCGCTTCGGCGGCACCTGCCACCAGCTTGCGCGGCAGCTCGCCGTGGTCGGCGTCCAGCTTTTCCAGCAGGTCCGGCGAAATGGTCAGGCGGTCGCAACCGGCCAGCGCTTCGATCTGCGCGGTGGAGCGGAACGATGCTCCCATCACCACTGTCGGCGAACCACGGCGCTTGAACTCGGCGTACACGCCACGCACGAACACCACGCCCGGGTCGGCGTCGATGCTGGCCGGCGCCTGGCCGTTGGCCACGTACCAGTCCAGGATCCGGCCCACGAACGGGGAGATCAGGAATGCGCCGGCCTCGCTGCACGCCAGCGCCTGGGTCGGATTGAAGATCAGGGTCAGGTTGCAGTCGATGCCTTCGGCCTGCAGCTGGCGCGCCGCTTCAACGCCTTCCCAGGTCGCCGCGATCTTGATCAGCACCTTGCTGCGCGGCACGCCCGCCGCCTCGTACATCGCGATGAACGCGCGCGCCTTGCGCACCGTCGCCGTCGTGTCATGCGCCAGGTCCGCATCGACCTCGGTCGACACCCGGCCCGGCACCAGCGTGCTCAGCAGCGTACCCACGCCGACCGTCAGCCGGTCCGCCACCGCAGGCACCACGGCTTCGCGCTCGCTGGACTGCTCGCGGCCCCAGGCCAGCTCGCGCTCGATCAGCTCCGCATACACCGGCAGGTCCAGCGCTTTCTTCACCAGCGTCGGATTGGTCGTGCAGTCGACCGGCTTCAGGCGCTTGATCGCCTCGTAATCGCCGGTGTCGGCGACCACCACCGACAGATCGCGCAGCTGCGCAAGTTTGGACGGGGTTGCGGTACTCATTTCGGCTCCTGGAGTGTTACCTGGGCCCTGCGCGACGCGCGGCAGGGACGATCAATTCTTCTGCGGATTGTGCACCGCGGTCACCCGCAGGCGCAGCTTGCGGCCGCCGGGCGCATCCCAGTCCATGCTCTGGCCAACGGCCAGGCCGAGCAGGGCGGTGCCTACCGGCGCAAGGATCGATACCTTGCCCTGGTCCACGTCCGCCTCGTGCGGGTAGACCAGCGTCAGTTCGTGCTTGTCGCCGTGCAGCTCATCTTCGCACTCCACCCGCGAATGCATCATGACGACGCCCTCGGGCATCTCCGCAGCTTCCAGCACCGTCGCGCGGTTGAGCTCGCGCGCCAGGGCCTGGCCGGCCGGGGTGTGTTCTACAGCAGGTGAATCAAGCATGGCTTCCAGCTGGTTCATGTCGCGGCTGGAAACGGTGATCGAAGGCGGCAGGCCGCTGGCGGTGGACATCTGGAACTCCTGTGATGTTGGGAAAGGCCCATGCAAAAGGCGGCGCCTGCTGGCACCGCCTTGTCCTATTGTGCTGCCTATCCGCGGCGGATGCGACCGTTGCGCCGCTGCCGGTTCAGCGACGCGTCTATACCCGGGGCTGCAGCGCGCGCGGCGGGGCCGGGTCGGTTTCGCCGATGTCCAGCTCGAACAGCTTCTCGGGCAGGCGCTTGAACTGCTCGGCCAGCTGCTCCAGGAAACCGGTCATCGCCGAACTGCGGCGCCAGACCATCGCGATGCGCCGGCTCGGCCGGTCCTCGCCCTCGAAGTCGAGCAGGCGGATGTTGTCCGAGCGCGGCACCGGCGGCTTCACCGACAGCGTGGGCAGCAGGGTGATGCCGACGTCGGCCGCGACCATCTGCCGCAGCGTTTCCAGGCTGGTGGCGCGGAACTCGGACTTTTCGTTGGCACCGAACAACCGGCATACCGCCAGCGCCTGGTCGCGCAGGCAGTGCCCGTCCTCCAGCAGCAGCAGTTTCTGCGAGGACAGCTCCTGCACGTCCAAATGATGGCGGCGCGCCAGCGGATGCTGCCCCGACACCGCCAGCAGGAACGGCTCCTCGAACAGGAATTCGGCGTGCAGCTGGTCGTCGTCCAGCGGCAGCGCCAGCAGCGCCGCGTCCAGCCGTCCGTCGCGCAGGCGGTGCAGCAGCTCGTCGCTCTTTTCCTCGACCAGCAGCAGCTCCAGCTGCGGGAAGCGCCCGCGGATGTTGGGGATCACGTGGGGCAGCAGGTACGGGCCCAGGGTCGGGAAGATGCCCAGCCGCACCGCGCCGGCTTCCGGATCGCGGCTGCGCCGTGCCGCCTCCTTCATCTGTTCGATTTCGGCCACGATGACGCGCGCACGTGCAGCGGCTTCCACCCCGGCCGGGGTCAGCATGACTTTGCGGGGGGCACGCTCCACCAGCGGCAGGCCCAGCTCATCCTCGAGCTTCTTGATCTGGGTCGACAACGTCGGCTGGCTGACGAAGCAGGACGCCGCCGCGCGACCAAAGTGGCGATGGTCGGCCAGCGCCACCAGATATTTCAGATCACGTAGGTTCATTTCCTTGTACCTCTAAACGGTAATGGACCGGGTGATGGCGTGGTTTACCCAGCAGGCAAAAAGGGTCCCCGGCGAACCGGGGACCCGACGTTTCAGGCAGCTTCGGCGACAGCGCCGCTGCTCTTGGGAACGGTAGTACGTATCAGGTGATCGAAGGCGCTCAGCGCCGCGGTCGAGCCGGCACCCATCGCGATGATGATCTGCTTGTAGGGTACGGTTGTGCAATCACCTGCGGCGAATACGCCAGCAACACTGGTCTGGCCACGGTCGTCAATGACCACTTCCCCGCGCGGCGACAGCGCCACGCTGTCCTTCAGCCATTCGGTGTTGGGCAGCAGGCCGATCTGCACGAACACACCTTCCAGCGCCACCCGGTGCGAGTCGCCGCCGACCCGGTCCAGGTAGACCAGGCCGTTGACCTTCTGGCCATCGCCCAGCACTTCCTGGGTGAGCGCGCTGGTGATGATGGTCACGTTGCCGAGGCTGCGCAGTTTCTTCTGCAGCACTTCGTCGGCGCGGAGCTTGTCGTCGAACTCCAGAAGGGTCACATGCGTCACGATGCCGGCCAGGTCGATCGCCGCTTCAACGCCGGAGTTGCCGCCACCGATCACCGCCACGCGCTTGCCCTTGAACAGCGGACCGTCGCAGTGCGGGCAGTACGCCACGCCCTTGTTGCGGTACTGGTCTTCGCCGGGCACGTTCATCTGGCGCCAGCGCGCACCGGTGGACAGGATCACCGAGCGCGACTTCAGCGACGCGCCGTTTTCCAGCCTGACCTCGACCAGGCCATCGTCGCCGGCCGGCACCAGCGCACTCGCGCGCTGCAGGTTCATGATGTCCACGTCGTACTCGCGCACATGCTGTTCCAGCGCCGTCGCCAGCTTCGGGCCTTCGGTTTCCTTGACCGAGACGAAGTTCTCGATCGCCATGGTGTCCAGCACCTGGCCACCGAAACGCTCGGCTGCCACGCCGGTACGGATGCCCTTGCGCGCGGCGTAGATCGCCGCGGCGGCACCGGCCGGACCGCCGCCGATCACCAGCACGTCGTACGGCGCCCTGGCCGCGATCTTCTCTGCGTCGCGCTTAGCCGAGCCTGTATCCAGCTTGGCCACGATCTGTTCGAGGCTCATGCGGCCCTGGTCGAACACTTCACCGTTGAGGTAGACGGTGGGCACCGACATGATCTGGCGCGCTTCGACTTCGGCCGGGAACAGCCCGCCGTCGATCGCCACGTGCTGGATGCGCGGGTTCAGCACCGCCGCCAGGTTCAGCGCCTGCACCACGTCCGGGCAGTTCTGGCAGGACAGCGAGAAGTAGGTCTCGAACCGGTACTCGCCTTCCAGCGACTGCACCTGCTCGATCACCTCGGCGGTGGCCTTGGACGGGTGCCCACCCACCTGCAGCAGCGCCAGCACCAGCGAGGTGAACTCGTGGCCCATCGGCAAGCCGGCGAAGGCGAGGTGGATGTCCTGGCCCGGGGTGGTCAGCGCGAACGAGGGGGTACGCTCGGCGCCATCGCGGCGCACGTCCAGCGTGATCTGGTTGGACAGCCCCACCAGGGTTTCAAGCAGTTCGAGCATTTCCTGCGACTTGGCGCCGTCGTCGGCATGCGCGGTGATCTGGATCGGCCGGGTCACGCGTTCCAGGTAGGTCTTCAGCTGCGACTGGAGGTTGGCATCCAACATCGAAAAACTCCTTGATTCAGGCAAAGGAACTGCGTCGACGTACCGCTACGGTACATCTGGGCGGCATGGGGGTGAACCAAAGCCGGCGCGGATGGGCACCGGCTTGGGTTCACCCCCACTCCCGTCTGGACGGGAATGGGGATGGGACCTGCGTGGAACCGGGGGCTTAGATCTTGCCGACCAGGTCCAGCGACGGGGTCAGGGTCTTCTCGCCTTCCTTCCACTTGGCCGGGCACACCTGGTTCGGGTTGGCGGCGGTGAACTGGGCAGCCTTCAGCTTGCGCAGGGTCTCGGACACGTCACGGGCGATCTCGTTGGAGTGGATCTCCAGGGTCTTGATCACGCCTTCCGGGTTGATGATGAAGGTACCGCGCAGGGCCAGGCCTTCTTCAGCGATATGCACGCCGAAGGCGTTGGTCAGCTGGTGGGTCGGGTCGCCGACCAGCGGGAACTGGGCCTTGCCGACGGCCGGCGAGGTTTCGTGCCACACCTTGTGCGAGAAGTGGGTGTCGGTGGTGACGATGTACACCTCGGCACCGGCCTTCTGGAACTCGGCGTAATGGTCGGCGGCGTCCTCGATCTCGGTCGGGCAGTTGAAGGTGAAGGCGGCCGGCATGAAGATCAGGACCGACCACTGGCCCTTCAGGGTGCTGTCGGAAACCTTGATGAACTCGCCATTCTGGTAGGCGTTGGCTTCAAACGGCTTGATCTGGGTATTGATGAGCGACATCGAATTTCCTCGTGGTGAAGGGGGATGGGTGAAGCGACCAACACAGGTTAGCGGCTTGTTTCCGATAAGGACAATGCATTGATTCCATCTATGCAATAGACATAGTCTATCGAAAAGGGCTGATCGGCGAGTGAATGATCGGCTGGATTCATGACAGATCCCTTGCCGCGCAAGGGATGTGGCGAAAACGGGGGTAGGGCGCCTCGATAGTCATTGCTTATCCGCGCCACGGCCAGGCTGAACAGACTTTCAGCCCGGCCGTTGCCGCGATTGACCTACACTGCGCCCCCACCGTCGCCCAGGCCCGCCATGACCGCTGCCCCGCAGGAGATCCGCACGCTGCTTGCCGACGCCGCCCGCGTGCTGCCCGGGGCGGACGGGCGGCACGAGGCCGAGCTGCTGTTGCTGCACGTGCTGAGGCGGGAGCGCAGCTGGCTGTTCGCGCACGCCACCGACCTGGTCGACCCCGCCAGCGGCCAGGCGTTCGCCGAGCTGCTGCAGCGTCGCCTTGCCGGTGAGCCGGTGGCCTACCTGCTGGGCCGGCGCGGCTTCTGGACGCTGGACCTGGCGGTCAGCCCGGACACCCTGATACCGCGCCCGGAAACCGAGCGGCTGGTGGAGCTGGCGCTGGAGCGCCTGCCCGAGGC
>NZ_CAUQPH010000116.1:0-11591 GCF_963519925.1 uncultured Stenotrophomonas sp.
TCACGGCGCTGCACGCAGGCATGTCCGGCACCCGGGGCGGGGCGGCCGCCGTGGCCCGGGTCGAGGTGGCCACCGGCGCGGTGGACTTCGCCGGCATCGGCAACATCTCGGCCACCCTGTGCGAGCCTACCGCCACCCGTGGGATGGCCTCGCACCCCGGCATCGTCGGGGAGCAGTTCCGCAAGGCGCAACCATTCCATTTTCACGCGGCGGCAGGCACGCTGCTGCTCATGCACAGTGATGGACTGCAGGCGCGCTGGTCCCTGCGCAGCTACCCCGGCCTGTTCCACCGCCACCCGGCGCTGATCGTGGCGGTGTTGCAGCGCGACTTCGATCGTGGCCGCGACGACACCAGCATCATTGCCCTGCGGCTCGGAGACCTGCATTGAACGACCTTCCTCCCACCCTGGAAATCCAGCAGCTGCGCGCGGAAGCCGACGCGCTGCGCGCCGAACTGGAGGAAACCAACCAGGGTGTCCTCGCCCTGTACGCCGAGCTGGACCAGCAGGCCGAGCAGCTGCGCGAGGTGTCCGAACTCAAGAGCCGCTTCCTTTCGTACATGAGCCACGAGTTCCGCACGCCGCTGGGCTCGATCCTGAGCATGACCCGCCTGCTTGAAGATGGC
Organism: uncultured Stenotrophomonas sp.; assembly: GCF_963519925.1. Taxonomy (NCBI): domain Bacteria; kingdom Pseudomonadati; phylum Pseudomonadota; class Gammaproteobacteria; order Lysobacterales; family Lysobacteraceae; genus Stenotrophomonas; species uncultured Stenotrophomonas sp. Next base: position 626 of record NZ_CAUQPH010000116.1, read on the forward strand.
CTCGATGGACCGTTGAACGACGAGCAGCGCCGCCAGGTACGCTTCATCAGCGGCTCGGCCAGCGAGCTGCGCGAGATGGTCGACGACCTGCTGGACCTGGCCAAGATCGAGGCGGGGAGGATCACCATTTCCCCGGCATGGTTCGACCTGATGGACCTGTTCTCGGCGCTGCGCGGCATGTTCCGGCCGCTGACCGAAGGCAACCAGGTGGACCTGGTGTTCGAAGATCCGCCGGCGCTGCCGATGCTGTACACCGACGACAAGAAGCTGGCGCAGATCCTGCGCAACTTCATTTCCAACGCGCTCAAGTTCACCCCGAACGGCCAGGTGGTGGTGTCGGCCTGCCTGGTGGACGAACAGTCGGTGCGATTCAGCGTGCGCGATACCGGCATCGGCATCCCGCAGGACCTGCTGTCGACCCTGTTCGAGGATTTCGTGCAGGTCGATACGCCGCTGCAGAAACGCCTGCGCGGCACGGGCCTGGGCTTGTCGCTGTGCAAGCGCTTCGCCGAGCTGCTGGGCGGCGAAGTCGGGGTGGTGAGCGAGCTCGGCGTCGGTTCGGATTTCCATGTCACCCTGCCGCTCAAGCTTGCCGCGGAGACTGCTGATGCCAACGCGTGACAGGATCCTGGTGGTCGACGACAACGCGGCCACCCGCTACGCGGTGCGGCGCGTGCTGGAGCACCACGGCTTCCGGGTGGAAGAGGCGGGTACCGGTGGAGACGGACTGGCGCGATTGAGGTCGCAGGATTTCGGTGCACTGGTGCTGGACGTCAACCTGCCCGACATGAGCGGCTTCGATGTGGTGCGGCAACTTCGCGCGGAGCCGCGCACCCTGCTGCTGCCCGTGGTGCATGTGTCTGCCGCGTCGATCGCCACCGGGGACCTGATCACCGGCCTCAACGCGGGTGCTGACGCCTACCTGGTGCATCCGGTGGACCCGGACGTGCTGCTGGCGACGCTGCGCAGCCTGCTGCGTGCGCGCCGCGCGGAAGAAGCGCTGGGCGAGGCCGAGGCGCGCTTCGGCGAGATCTTCCGGCAGATCTACGCACCGATCGGCGTGCTGGATGCGCAGCTGCAGGTGCACGAGGCCAACGACGCCTTCAAGCGGCTGCTGGGCGATGATGCCGGCGGTGACCTCGGCCCGGCGCGGATGGAAGCGCTGCTTGAGCACCACCCTGGACCGATCAGCGCCATGAAGGTGGCCCTGGCCGAAGGCGAGCGCTGGCAGGGCACGTTTGCGCTGCAGATACAGGGCAGCCGGCGCATGACCGAATGGCGGGTGACCCCGTACAGCGCTCCCGGCCTCGGCCTGGTGCTGGTGGAGGACATCACCGAGCGCCATGTGCGCGAGCTGGAGCAGCGCCAGGAACTGGAGAGCGCCAACAGCGAACTGGCCTTCCAGATCGCCGAACGCGAGCGCACCGAAATGGAGCTGATGCAGGCGCAGAAGATGGATTCCCTGGGCCAGCTGACCGGTGGGATCGCGCACGACTTCAACAACCTGCTGACCACCATCATTTCCGGCCTGGACATGATCGAAATGGCCGCCAGCAGCGGCAAGTGGGACAAGGCCAGCCGCTACGTCGACATCGCCACCGCATCGGCGCACCGCGCCGCCGCGCTGACCCAGCGCATGCTGGCGTTCGCGCGCAAGCAGCCGCTGGACCCGCAGCCGTTCGACGTGGTCGCGCGGGCGCGGTCGCTGGAAGACATGCTGCGTCGCTCGATCGGCGAGAACATCGAACTGGAACTGGAGCTGGGCCAGGAGCCGCTGGTGGCGGTGGCCGATTCCAACCAGTTCGAGAATGTCATGCTCAACCTGGTGATCAATGCACGCGACGCGCTGGCCGGCCAGGGCCTGATCCGGCTGCGCGCGGGCCGCGTGCACATCGAGCGGGACCATGAACTGTCGCCCGGCTCCTACGTGAGCGTGAAGGTGATCGACAATGGCAGTGGCATTCCGCTCGAGCTGCGTTCAAAAGTCTTCGAGCCGTTCTTCACCACCAAGCCACAGGGCGAGGGCACCGGCCTTGGCCTGTCGATGACCTACGGCTTCGCGCGCCAGTCGGGCGGCAGCGCCCGCATCGCCAGCGAGCCGGGCGAGGGGACCGAGGTCGAACTGCTGTTGCCGGAAGGCCAGCAGCCGGCGGCAGAACCGCAGGCCGACCCGATCCAGATCCAGCGCGGCCATGCCGAGCGCATCCTGCTGGTGGACGACACCGATTCGGTGCGCATGATGGTGCGCGAGATGCTGGTCGAATCCGGCTACCAGGTGGTGGAGGCGATCAACGCCCAGCAGGCGCTGCTGGAGCTGCATTCCACCCGCGAGGTGCACCTGCTGCTGTCCGACGTGGGCCTGCCCGGCATGAGTGGCCGGGAGCTGGCTGACGCGGCCCGGGTGCTGCGGCCGACGCTGCCGGTGCTGTTCATCACCGGCTACACCGAAAGCGCCGCGGTACGGGACGAGTTCCTCGGCGAAGGCATGTCGCTGCTGCCCAAGCCGTTCAGCGTCAATGAGCTGCTGCGCAGCGTGCGCGCGATGTTCGGCGCGCCGTGACCGCGCTGCGGCGCGGGTGTGCGATTCGGCAGTAAAAAAAACCCGGTCATCGACCGGGTTTTTCTTTTTCAGTGCCGGGCGCGGTTTACCAGCGCATGCCCTTGAACGGGTTCCAGCTGGTGTCGCCCTTCACCTGTTCCAGGTAGTAGTTGTAATTGGTGGTCAGCGCGATGAACAGCGACCACGCTGCGGCGAGGCCACGGCCGATCGGGTCGGGCAGGAAGGCCAGCACCACGCCCAGCACCAGGGTCAGGCCAAGGATGGTCAGTGCCTTGCGCCACATGCCCAGGATGAAAAGGTAGATGCAGCCGAAGAACAGGGCGAAGAAGTTGAAATTGACCTTGATCTTCTGGCCGAACGGCAGGGCCTTGTAGGCCGCCTTGAACGTCGGCGTGTTGGGTGCGCCGTGGGCGTTGAAGAAATCGAAACGGAACTGCCACTTGGGGCTGTGCGATGAGGCGATGTTGGAATCCATATCCACTTGCGAGTTGTGTAAACGGTTACATGATAGATGGAGTGCATCGTTTTCCGCCAGTTTTCTGACGCTGCACGTGCGTCCCGTCCTGCCGTGCAGGTGCCGTCACACATTCGTCCGGGAATTGATATAGGGTTCGCATTCCGCGCGGCACGGGCCCCGCGGCGAACTGGAATGCAACGAGAAACTTCAGACCATGTCGAGTGTAGTGACGTCCCCCGAGCGGCCGGAAGCTGGCCCCCGCATCCTGCCCTGCCCGGTGGCTACCCAGGCGCAGCATCTGCTTGCGCACCTGCAGTTTTCCCATGTCGGTACGCGTGCGTTGGCACGTCCGCCGGTAGCGACCGACGTCGTCGCGGAGGCGACCCCGGCCTGAGCGACCGCGCCAGGCACACGCCTGCGCAGAATTGGGCCGGCAACGTTCGCGCCTGGCCCTGAAGCCGCCCCTCAATGCGCCTGTTCCCGCACCGACGGCAGTGCTGATGCTGAATAGGAAAGCCTTGTGCAGCAAGGGCTGCGCCCACCTGCGCGGTCCAGGGAGCGACGGGCCTCCCCGGCGTTAGCTGAATGGGGGAGAATGCGGCGAAAGCCCCTTCGCACCCGGCTTACATTTGGCCCCCTATGCTGAGCCGCATTTTTCGCCTAGTGCCGTGGAGAGTTCGTGGGTTCCGGTAGTCACACACATCAGCAGGGCGCCGCCCTTGGCCGCGCCGTGGCAGGACCCCATCGCGCCGCTGCGCGCGCCCGGATCAGGTTGATCCCGCACCCGCCGACCGCTGCCGGCGCGCAGGATAGCCGCGCATGAGTGTGCAGCACGTCAATGCCGCCCTGGATGCCGGTCGCACGGTGCTGCCCGCGGAAACCCCGATGGGCATGCCGGAGCAGAGCTTCACCAAGGGCCGGCTGCAGGTGCCGCGGCAGCGCACCGCGCCGCGCATGATCGCGTTGCGGCGCTTCTATGTATTCGGCGGTACGGCGGCGATGACCGTGGCGGCCACCGCGATGATGTGGAAGGTGCTCGCGGTCAATGGCATCACCGTGCTCGAAGGCTGCCTGCTGGTGCTGTTCGTGGCGCTGTTCGCCTGGATCGCGCTGTCGTTCGCCGGTGCGCTGGCCGGCTTCCTTACCGCCGTGTTCGACCGCGGCTACAAGCTCGGGATCGACCCGGACGAACCGCTGCCGCAGGTGCATACCCGTACCGCGCTGCTGATGCCCACCTACAACGAAGACCCGCGCCGGCTGCTGGCCGGCCTGCAGGCCATCTACGAGTCGGTGGCCAGTACCGGGCAGCTGGAACAGTTCGACTTCTTCGTGCTCAGCGACACCCGTCGCGACGATATCGGGGCGGCCGAAGAGCAGGCCTTCGCCGAGCTGTGCGATGCGGTACAGGGTCACGCACGGCTGTTCTACCGCCGTCGTGGCGACAACAGCGGGCGCAAGGCCGGCAACATCGCCGACTGGGTGCGCCGCTTCGGCGGCGGCTACCCGCAGATGCTGATCCTGGACGCCGACAGCCTGATGACCGGCGACACCATCGTGCGCCTGGTCGCCGGCATGGAGCACAACCCCGACGTGGGCCTGATCCAGACCCTGCCGGCGGTGATCGGCGGGCGCACCCTGTTCGCGCGCATGCAGCAGTTCGGCGGGCGCGTCTACGGCCCGGTGATCGGTCGCGGCGTGGCCTGGTGGCACGGCGCTGAAAGCAACTACTGGGGGCACAATGCGGTGATCCGCACCGAGGCCTTCGCCGAGAACGCCGGCCTGCCCCCGCTGCCGGGCCGGCAGCCGTTCGGCGGGCACGTGCTCAGCCACGATTTCGTCGAAGCGGCGCTGATGCGTCGCGGTGGCTGGGCCACGCACATGGTGCCGTACCTCAAGGGCAGCTATGAGGAAGGCCCGCCGACCCTGAGCGACATGCTGGTGCGCGACCGCCGCTGGTGCCAGGGCAACCTGCAGCACGCCAAGGTGGTGGGCTCGCGCGGGCTGCACTGGGTCAGCCGCATGCACATGATGATCGGCATCGGCCACTATTTCACCGCGCCGATGTGGGCGATGCTGATGTTGATCGGCATCGCCATCCCGCTGTTCCAGGGCGGCATCGACTTCAGCGAGGTGCTGCACCTGTCGCCCGGCGTGTACTGGCGCCAGCAGGACGAAACCCAGGTGATCCGCATGTTCGCGATCACCATGGCGGTGCTGCTGCTGCCCAAGGTGCTGGGCTATTTCGCCATGTTGATGGACCCGGTCGAACGCCGCGGCTGCGGCGGCGGCATCCGCGCGCTGCTGTCCATGCTGCTGGAAACCGTGCTGGCGGCGCTGATGGCACCGGTGGTGATGTACGTGCAGTCGCGTGGCGTGGCCGAAGTGCTGGCCGGCAAGGATTCGGGCTGGGATGCGCAGCAGCGCGACGACGGCGGCATTTCCTGGCCGGCGCTGATCAAGGGCTATGGTGGCCTGAGCGTGTTCGGCCTGTTCATGGGCGTGCTGGCCTATGCGGTGTCGCCCTCGCTCGCGGCCTGGATGGCGCCGGTGGTGGTGGGCATGGTGCTGGCGGTGCCGGTCGTGGCATTGACCTCCGACCGTCGTGCCGGCGAACTGCTGCACCGCCTGCGGCTGATGGAAATCCCGGAAGAGACCAGCCCGCCGACCATCCTGGTGCGCGCCGCGCAGCTGCGCCGCGCCGCCGCCGAGCGCGCCGGCCGCTGATCCGGCGCCGCATCTCCCCCATAATGGCCCGGAATGATCTGGAGCCATACGATGTCGCAACCGCTGGAAACCGTCGTCAACGAAACCGCCGCCCACCCGCAGTGGGCCGTGATCTGGCTGCATGGCCTGGGCGCCGATGGCCATGACTTCGCGCCGGTCGTGCCTGAGCTGCTGCGTCCGCACTGGCCGGCGATCCGCTTCGTGTTCCCGCATGCGCCGGTACAGCCGATCACCATCAACAACGGCGTGCGCATGCGCGCCTGGTACGACATCCTCGGCATGGACTTCCGCTCGCGTGCGGACAAGGTCGGCGTGACGGCGTCGGTGCAGGCGCTGGATGCGCTGGTCGAGGCCGAGATCGCCCGCGGCATTCCCGCCGAGCGCATCCTGCTGGCCGGTTTCTCGCAGGGCGGGGCGGTCATCCTGAGCGCGGCCCTGCGCTGGACCCGGCCGGTGGCCGGCCTGATCGCATTGTCCACCTACCTGCCGGACCTGCAGGCGGCGGCCGATGCGCGCGTGGCCGATGGTATCCGGCCGCCGGTGTTCATGGCCCATGGCAGGCAGGACCCGGTCATTCCATTGGCGGTGGCGGTGGATACCGCCGGGGTGCTGAACACCCTGGGCTTCCCGATCGAATGGCACGAGTACCCGATGGCGCATGCCGTCTGCGCCGAGGAACTGCAGGCGCTGGGCGACTGGCTTGACGCACGCTTCGCCAGCGCCTGAGTGATGAACGATCCGCGCCAGCAGCCGTGGTTGCCGGAGCTGTGCCGCCTGCCGCGGTTGGGCGCGATGCTGGGCCTGGCCGAGCTGGTGGTGGTGGTGGTGGCGCTGGCACCGGATGGCAGCAGGCAATGGAGCGTGTCCGACTTCCTGTCCGCCAGCGGCCTGGCGCTTTGGCTGGCGCTGGCGGCGACGGTCAGCCTGTGTGCGGCGCGGCGGCTGCTGTCGCGCCTGCCTGAGGCGCTGGGTGCGGCGGTCGCCGTGGCGATGACCGCGCTGATCGCCGCGGTGTGTACCGGCATCGTGCACGCGTTGTATGCGGCACTGGGCATGCACGGTTTCGCGCAGGATGTCGGCTTCTGGCGCTTCACCCTGGGTTGTGCCACGGTCACCGCGTTGATCGCCGCGCTGGCGCTGCGCTATTTCTATGTCAGCGACCGCTGGACCTCGCAGACCGTGGCCAATGCCCGCGCGCAGGCCGATGCGCTGCAGGCGCGGATCCGCCCGCATTTCCTGTTCAACAGCATGAACCTGATCGCCAGCCTGGTCCGGCGCGACCCGGAAGTGGCCGAGCGTGCGGTGCTCGACCTGTCCGACCTGTTCCGCGCCGCGCTGGGCGCGGGCGAAGGCGACTCCAACCTGCAGGCCGAGTGCGAACTGGCCGAAGCGTATCTGTCCATCGAATCGCTGCGGTTGGGCGAGCGGCTGCAGGTGCAATGGCACCGCCAGGAGCCGTTGCCGCTGACCCTGCCGCTGCCGCGGCTGGTGCTGCAGCCGCTGGTGGAAAATGCGGTGCTGCACGGCATCTCGCGCCTGCCGGGCGGCGGCACGATCGACATTTCACTGGCCTGCGAAGGCAACCTGCTGCACATCCGGGTGCGCAATCCCGCGCCCGATCCCGAGGCCCGCGCGTTGCCGCTGATGCAGGGTGCCGGGCATGCGCAGCGCAACATCGCCCATCGCCTGGCCTGGCGCTTCGGGCCGGGCGCGCGGATGACGGGAGCATGGGCCGACGGCTACTATGCCTGCGACATCTTCGTGCCCGTCCAGTGAGGAAGCCTGCTTGAGAGTGGTCATCGCCGACGACGAACCGCTTGCCCGCGAGCGCCTGCGCAGCCTGCTGGCCGAGCAGCCCGGGGTGGTGGTGGTGGCCGAAGCCGAGAATGGCGAACAGGCCCTGCACGCCTGTGCCGAACTGCAACCGGACCTGGTGCTGCTGGACATCGCCATGCCGGGGCTGGACGGCCTCGAGGCGGCGCGCCACCTGGCGACCTTCGAACCGCGCCCTGCGGTGGTGTTCTGCACCGCGTACGACGCGCACGCGCTGTCTGCATTCGAGGCGGCGGCGATCGATTACCTGATGAAGCCGGTACGCAGCGAACGCCTGGCCGCTGCGCTTGAGCGCGCGCGCATGTTCCTGGCCGGCCGCAACGGCCAGCCTGCCGCACCCAGCCAGCAGGCACGCACGCTGCTGTGCGCGCGCCTGCGCGGCAGCCTGCGCTTGATTCCGATCGAGGACATCCATTACCTGCAGGCCGAGGAGAAGTACGTGGTGGTCCACCACGCACGCGGTGAGGACCTGATCGAGGAATCGCTGAAGTCGCTGGAGGAGGAGTTCGCCAACCGCTTCGTGCGCATCCATCGCAACTGCCTGGTCGCGCGCCACGAACTGGTGGAACTGCGACGCAATGGCGCGGGCCAGGTCCAGGCCGTGCTGCGCCATGGCAAAGCGCCGCTGGAGGTCAGTCGCCGCTGCGTGGCCAGCCTGAAGCAGGATCTGAAGCACCTGTAAGGCCCGCCACGACCAACGGTCGTGGCCTACCGGCCGCTTCGCCCGGCGTGGCGTATCCGCCGCCGCGTTCGCCGCCGGCGTGGCGTACCCGCCGCCGCGTTCGCCGCCGACGTGGCTTATCCGCCGCTGCGTTCGCCGCCGGCGTGGCGTATCCGCCGCTGCGATCGCCGCGCGGCGTGGGGCGGTAGGTCACGACCGTTGGTCGTGACGCTCCATCCGGCGATAATGGCGCATGGACACCCTGCGCATCGCCACCCGAAAGAGCCCGCTTGCCCTGTGGCAGAGCGAACACGTCGCTGATCGCCTGCGCCAGGCCCATCCCGGGCTGGACGTGGTGCTGGTGCCGATGAGCACGCGCGGCGACGAAGTACTGGACCGCTCGCTGGCCGCCATCGGCGGCAAAGGCCTGTTCCTGAAGGAGCTGGAGCTGGCCATGCTGCGTGGCGAGGCCGACTGCGCGGTGCATTCGCTCAAGGACGTGCCGATGGAACTGGATGCGCCATTCGCACTGCCGGCCATGCTGACCCGGCACGACCCGGCCGATGGCTTCATCTCCAACCTGTACGCCTCGGTGGACGCGCTGCCGATCGGCGCGCGGGTGGGAACCTCGTCGCTGCGCCGCCAGGCCCAGCTGCGCGCGCTGCGCCCGGACCTGGAGCTGCAGGACCTGCGCGGCAACGTCAACACGCGCCTGGCCAAGCTCGACAACGGCGGCTACGACGCCATCGTGCTGGCGGTGGCCGGGCTGGAGCGGTTGGGGCTGGGCCAGCGCATCGTGGCGCGCCTGACCGCGCCGGCGTGGCTGCCGGCACCGGCACAGGGTGCGGTCACCGTTGAATGCAACGGCGACGACGCCCGGGTGATGGCGCTGTTCGCCGTGCTCGACGATGCGCGCACGCGCGCCTGCGTGGAAGCCGAGCGCGCCATGAACCGCGCGCTGCATGGCAGCTGCCACGTGCCGGTGGCCGGCTACGCGCAGTGGGAAGGGGAAGACCTGTATCTGCAGGGGCTGGTCGGCGGCGTCGCCGACGGTCGCCTGATCCGCGCCGAAGCGCGTGGTCCGGGACGTGATCCGGATGCGCTTGGAAAGGCGGTAGCGCAGGGGCTGCTGGACGGCGGCGCCGGTGAGTTGCTCGCCGTCTGACGGGGCGTACCGACCAACGGTCGGTACCTACCGATTGAATTGCCGATCGGTTCCGACCGTTTGCATTGCTGGTCGGTTCCGACCGTCCGCGTTGCTGGTAGGTGCCGACCGTTGGTCGGCACATGGCGCAGGAATTATTTGAACTTGTAGACCACGTTCATGGTGGTCAGGGTGTCGGTCTTGCGCTTGTCCTCGGCGACGTCGCTGTTGTAACGCGCCTGCCACGCGGCCTTCAGGGCCAGGTGCTCGTTCATGCTTACCGATACGCCGAGGTCGTTCTGCCCGAAGGTGTTGTACGACCCCGATTCCACCAGCAGGGTGTTGACCAGGTCGGTGTTGGGGGTGAGCGAGTACTTCACGTCGAACAGGCCGCGGCCGATCAGGCCGGTGCGGGTTTCGTCGTCTTCGGTGTTGTGCGTGCGGCGCACACCGGGGCCGATCTGCGCGTCCATGTAGAAGCGGTCGCGGTCCATCAACCGGGTGCCGTAACCCAGACCGAACGAGCTCTGGCGGTCATAGGTGGCGAAATCGTCGCGCTCGTAACGCACCGTGGCGGTGATCTGGCGGTGTTCGCCCAGCTGCAGCGCGCTGCCGGCGCTGCCGGTGTAACGGTTGGCGGTGGTGTTGCTGCGCTTGGTGACCGTGCCGTCCACATCGTTGGTTTCGGTGTATTCCGAACGCGAACGCAGGCCGAACAGGTCCATGCTGTGCACCCAGTCGTCATCGGTGTAACGCAGGCGCAGGCGGCCGTTGGCGCTTTCGGTGTTGCTGTTGCCACGCGCCGACGCGAAGCCCAGTTCGCCGCCGCTGCCGCTCCACGGCGAGGTCATCGCAGCCGGATCGGTGGTGTCCTGGGCAAAGGCCACGGGGGCACTGAGCAGTAGGGAAGCAAGCAACGTCACGCGCAAAGACATCAACGGTTCTCCGGATCAGGCGGGGGAGGAGCAACACGTGATGATACTTGATGCCTTCACGCCATTTTTCCTTTCCCGGTCCGTGCTTTAGGGTCGGTTTGGACTTTTCCCTGTTCAGGGGAGCTCGATCCGAAGCGTGTCGTCGTTGAAGCGGCTGTAATCCACCGTGACCGTGAAGGCCTGGCCCTGGGTCTGGCCCTGGCGTTCGATCCGCACCGGCAGCCCCTGCGCACCCACCCAGTACAGCAGCCCGTCCGGCGCGGCGCTGGCGTGGCGCACGCGGTAGCGGCGCGTGGATACGCCGCCGATGCGCTCCTCGCCAAGGTCTTCGACCTGCAGCTCGGCGGCCACCGCATCGGCAGGCAACGGGCTGCGCCATTGCGCGAGCAGGCCCGGCGGTACCGGTACCTGGCGGACTTCGCCGGCGCGCTGCAGGAAGAACGTGTCGCCGATGATGGTCTGCACGCCTTCGCCGGTCTGCAGCCGGTAGCGGTCCGGCGCCACGAAGTCCATCGCCGCTTCCAGCGTGCGCGGCCCGCGCATGTGCAGGGTGGCGTGGAAGCTGCGCAGCTGGCCAAAGCGCTGGCTGGCGGACAGGACCGCCTGCGCTGCATCGCTGGCTGCCGGCACCGCCGGCGCCGTGGGCGTGGCC
>NZ_CAUQPH010000117.1:0-11581 GCF_963519925.1 uncultured Stenotrophomonas sp.
GCCCAGGCGGTCCGTGGGCCGGCCAACGGCCGGCGCTACCGACTCACGTACCGGGTCAAATCACGGCTTGTTGAGGAAATTGTTCGCCAGCAGGTCGCGCACGTCCCCTACCCGCCCGTGCAGCAGCGCCTTGGCCGCGTACAACGCGGTACCGGCTACCTGCTTGGCTTCCACCTGGGCCGGCATCACCAGTTCGGTGGGGCTGGTATGCACGTCCAGCAGCGCCGGGCCGGGATGGGCCAGCACGTCCTGCACCGCCTGCTCCAGGTCCTCGCTGCGGGTCACGGTGCGCCCGTAGAACCCGATCACCTCGGCCAGGCGACCGAAGTCGGGGTTCTTCAGATCGGTGTAGTTGTCCAGCAGGCCCTGCACCTTCTGCTCAAGCTCGACGAAGTTCAGCGAGCTGTTGTTGTACACCACCACCTTGATCGGCAGGTTCTCCTGCACCGCGGTCAGCAGGTCGCCCAGCAGCATCGCAATCCCGCCGTCGCCCGACAGCGAGATCACCTGCCGTCCCGGGAACGCCTTCTGCAGCCCCAGCGCCTGCGGCATGGCGTTGGCCATCGTGCCGTGCAGCAGGCTGGTCAGGGTGCGCCGGCGCCCGTTGGCGCGCGTATGGCGCAACACCCACACCATCGGCGAGCCGCAGTCGGCGGTGAACAGCGCATCCTCGCTGGCATGGCGGTCGACCAGCGCGGTGAGGTGCTGCGGGTGGATCAGGCTGCCCTCGCCGGGATGCTCCTCCTTCGCCCGCGTCGCCAGCGCCTTCTCGCGGTGCTCGATGCATTCGTCCAGGAAACTGCGGTCCTCGCGCTCGGGCAGCAGCGGCAGCAGCGCCTCCAGGGTCGGCCCGATGTCGCCCACCACGCCCAGCTGCACCGGGTGGCGCCGGCCGAGATGGCTGCCGTCGCGGTCCACCTGGATCAGGGTGGCCTTGTCCGGGTAGAACTGGCCCCAGGCGAAGTCGGCACCGAGCAGCAGCAGCGTGTCGCACGCCATCAGCGTGTGGTAGCCCGACTCGATGCCGAAGATGCCGGTCATCCCCATGTTGTACGGGTTGTCGTACTCGACGAAATCCTTGGCGCGCGAGGTGTGTGCGATCGGTGCCTTCAGCCGCGCGCCCAGCGCCACCAGCGCGTCATGTGCGTGTTCGCAACCGGCACCGGCATAGATGCCCACGCGCTTGCCCTCGCCGATCAGCGCGGCAATGCGCTGCAGCTCGTCGTCGCTGGGGCGCAGCACCGGCTGCGCATGGTGCACCGAGAACGGCACGTCGTCCTTCACCTCGGCTTCGGCGATGTCCGCCGGCAGGATCACCACCGCCACCCCGCGCCGGCTGATCGCCGCCTGGCAGGCCAGCGCCACCACCCGGCGCGCCTGCTGCGGGTTGTACACCTGCTCGCAGAACACGCTGCAGCTGGCATACACCACCTTGAAATCCACTTCCTGCGGGAACTCCATGCCCAGTTCGGTGGTGACCACCTGGCTGGCGATCAGCACCAGCGGGGCGCGGTTGCGGTTGGCCTCGAAGATGCCATTGATGAAATGCAGCCCGCCCGGACCGCAGGAGCCGGCGCAGGCGGTGAGCTGGCCACTGATCAGCGAATCGGCACCGGCCGCGAACGCCGCGGTCTCTTCATGGCGCACGTGCACCCAGTCAATGTCGCTGCGATGGATCGCATCGGTGACATGGTTCAGGGTGTCGCCGACGATGCCGTAACAGTGCCGCACACCGGCTGCCTGCAGGGTATCGACGACGATTTCGGCAACGCGCTTGCTCATGACGGCACTTCCACGTTCGGGGGAAGTACCAGCCTAGACCTGCGAAGGTGACACCGGCGTGCGAATCAGCGCGTACCCGGTTCATACGTTGGTGTTATTCCGGTTCGGCTGCCTTTGCCTGGGCCAGCAGCCGGGGGAAGGCGTCCAACGCGTCGGAATTGCGTCGAATCTGGGCAAGCAGCGTGCCGACCTGCTGAGGGAGGCCGGATTGCATGTAAACCTCCGCCTGGATCTCCCTTGGCATGTACCCCTCGGACACCATCAGTTCCATGAAGGTGCGGAAAACCCGCGGAGGCGACCGTTCCAGTGCCACCCCGACAGGGTCCTGGAGGGCGGGATACGTCGGGGCCGCAGCTGCGGCTTCCGCCGGGCGGTTGCTGATTTCAGCGACGGACAGCGTCTGCGTGCCGATCGTTGCCTGCTGCTTGTCGTTGGTCTGCGACGCGACTGCTTGCCGCGCGACCGACGCCTGCGGGGAACTGGAACCTACGGAATGCACTGCAACTCCTTGGAATCGATGGTTCCCCATCATTTGCCATGCCCATTGCATGTGCTTCCAGAAAAACATCGCTCCAGGCGTCGCAACGACTTCACCTGCTGCGATCAGAACGACACCTCCACCGCCTGCTGCGCCCACAGCACCGACTGGTGCTTCGTTGCCTGCTTCCACGCCAAGCGGATCGCCTCGATGTCGGCGCGGCGCTGCGGGGTGTTTTCGTGCAGCACCACGAGCACCTTGGTGCGCAGGCGATTGGGCTCCTTGGCGCCGCGGAACAGCCACTGTCCGTAGGCATCGAACACGGTCAGGCCGTCCGGGAAGCGGGGCGTTACCTGCTTGTCCAGGAACTCGCGCCATTGCGCCTCGCTGATCGCGTCGGTCTGCTGGCGATCCGAGGTGCCGCTCTCCTCGCCCACGCCGAAGTACAGCTCGCTGCGCACCCAGTTGGTCGCCGCATCCGGACGGGCGGCGTCGCCCTGGAGGGTGGCGGTGGGGGTGGCGGATGCAGGCGTGCGCGGGGTCGGGGTGGTGGTGGCGCAGCCGCCGAGGGCCAGGACGGCGGCCAACAGCAGGGGGGAGAGTTTCATGGTGCGGGGGCTCCGGATGCTTCGGGGGTTCCGTGGGACACGCATGGCGTGTCGCTACGCGATGGACAGGGTGAGGGATTCCGGGATCCGTGCAGATCACTTCGGGTTATCAGCTGATATCCGTCAGTACTGGGACTTGCATCACAGGTGCGGATCACGCCAAGATAATATATCGCTTCATCCGGATGGAACAATAGTTTCATCTGGGACCAGCCGGGCAGAGCCCGGCTCTACCCCTCCCCCCGATTTGTTGCTGGAGCCTGCATGTCCCGTCCGTCCGCGTCGCGCCTTGGCCTTGCCATTGCCCTGGTCCTGTCTTCCCCCCTGCTGGCACAGGATCTCCACGCGCAGGACGCGCCCGCCTCCCCCGCCACGCTGGACACGGTGATCGTCACCGGCACCCGCGCCATCGACCGCACCGTGCTCGAATCCACCTCGCCGGTGGACGTGCTCACTGCGGAAGACATCCGCCGAGCCGGCGTGGTCAACGGCGAGCTGGGCAGCGCGCTGCAGGCGCTGCTGCCCTCGTTCAACTTCCCGCGCCAGTCCAACTCCGGCGGCGCCGACCATGTGCGCGCCGCGCAGCTGCGCGGCCTGTCGCCCGACCAGGTGCTGGTGCTGGTCAACGGCAAGCGCCGCCACACCAGCGCGCTGGTAAACACCGACAGCAAGATCGGCAAGGGCACCACCCCGGTCGACTTCAATTCGATTCCGGTCAGCGCGATCAAGCGCATTGAAGTGCTGCGCGACGGCGCCGGTGCGCTGTACGGCTCCGACGCCGTGGCCGGTGTTATCAACGTGATCCTCGACGACGCCCCGGAAGGCGGCGCCATCGAAGCCAGCTTCGGCGCCAACCACACCGACCTCGAGCCGATCAACCGCACCCTTACCGACGGCCAGACCAGCTTCGCCAGCGCCAAGGTCGGCACCCGGCTGGGCGAGGACGGCGGCTTCCTGCGCGTGGGCCTGGAGCTGAAGAACCGCGAAGGCACCAACCGCGCCGGCTTCGACCAGATTCCGCCGTGGGACCAGAGCGATACCAACCTGGCCCTGCAGGGCCAGCGCAACTACGTGCTGGGCGATGGCAAGACCAAGGACCTCAACGCCTGGATCAACACCGAACTGCCGTTCGGCGAAACCTCGAAGTTCTACTTCTTCAGCACCTTCAACCAGCGCGACAGCGAAGGCGCCAACTACTTCCGCTACCCCGACAGCGACGCCAACTGGACCGAGCTGTACCCGAACGGTTACCGCCCGATCTCCGAAGGCGAGAACCGCGACGTGCAGGCCGTGGCCGGCGCCAAGGGCCAGTGGGGCGAGTGGAACTACGATGCCAGCCTGGACTACGGCTTCAATGACTTCACCTACCGGCTGCGCGATTCGCTCAACGCTTCGCTCGGCCCGGGCAGCCCGACCCGGTTCAAGACCGGCGATTACCGCAATGAACTCACCGTGGGGAATCTCGACCTGAGCCGGGTGTTCACCCAGGGCAACAACAGCCACACCCTCGGCCTTGGCGCCGAAGCACGCCGCGACCACTTCCAGACCCGTCCGGGCGACCCGGCCAGCTATGCCGCCGGCCCCTACACCGACCGCCCGACCGGCTCGCAGGCCGGTGGCGGGCTGAGCCCGCAGGACGCCACCTCGCTCAGCCGCGATGTCGCCAGCGCGTATGCCAGCCTGTCCAGCCAGTTCGGCGACCACTTCTCCAGCGATCTCGCGGCGCGTTACGAACACAGCGACGATTACGGCGGCGAGCTCACCGGCAAGCTGGGCCTGCGCTATGAGTTCGCCCCGGCGTTCGCACTGCGCGGTGCGATCTCCAACAATTTCCGCGCGCCGTCGCTGGCACAGATCGGCTACGAGTCCACCTCCACCGGCTACAACGCCGCCGGCCAGCTCGTTCAGGGCCGCACCCTGTCGGTGAACAACCCGATCGCGCGCGGGCTCGGCGCGGCCGACCTGAAGCCGGAGAAGTCGGTCAATACCAGCCTGGGCTTCACCAGCCGCATCGGCGACCACTTCGACCTGTCGCTGGACTTCTACCAGATCGACATCGATGACCGCATCGCGCTGTCGGAAAGCATCACCGGCGATGCGCTCACCGATTACGTGCAGCAGCAGTTCGGCGTGGCCGGGCTGCAGAGCGCGAACTTCTTCGTCAACGCCGCCGATACGCGCACGCGCGGTGCCGAACTGGTGACCAACTGGCGGCAGGCACTGGGCGACGGACAGCTGCTGCTGACCGGCACCTACGCCTACAACAAGACCACGTTGAAGAACGTGCTGGATACCCCGGACAGCCTGCTCGCGCTGGATCCAGACTATGTGCTGTTCGGCCTGGAGGAAACCAACACGCTGACCGATGCGACCCCACGGACGCGCACGCAGCTGGCCGCCACCTGGGCCAATGACCGCTGGACCCTGAGCAGCCGCCTGAGTCGTTATGGCAGCGTGACCCGGGTGTTCAATTTCGGCGATGGCTATGTACCGCGCCAGACCTATGGGGCGGAGTGGCAGCTGGATGCCGAAGTGGAATACCGCATCACGCCGCAGTGGAGCGTGGCGCTGGGTGGGCAGAACCTGACCGACAACTATTCGGACCTGTCCAACGAAGATATCTACTACTTCGGCAACCTGCCGTATGACGTGCTGTCGCCGATCGGCAGCAATGGTGCTTACTACTACGGCCGAGTGCGTTACACGTTCTGAGGCAGCCGGGCAGGGCCCGGCTCTACAAGAGCGGGCGGAGATGAATGAAATCCCGGTGCGGCGCAGTGTCCGCACCGGGATTTCACATTCCCGGTGGCATGTTGGCGCGCATGGCCAACGACTTCCCCCTACGTCCGCCGCCGCCACTGCTGGACGCTGCGTGCGCGCTGTTCCTGGACGTGGATGGCACCCTCATTGAATTTGCCGACGACCCCGACGCGGTGGTGCTGTTGCCCGGCGTGCGCGAGGCGATCGGCCGCATCAGCGACCGGCTCGACGGTGCCGTCGCGCTGATCAGCGGGCGCCCGCTTGCACAGCTGGATGCCCTGTTCGCACCGCTGCACCTTCCCGCCGCCGGCCTGCATGGCCACCAGGTGCGTGCACACGGCCAGGCCGCGCCCGCCGCCAGTGCCAACGACACGACCGACACCAGCCAGTGGCTGCACGGTGTGCACCAGCAGGCCATGCGCTTCGCGCACGGCCATCCCGGCGTGCTGATCGAAGACAAGGGCCGCAGCCTGGCCCTGCACTGGCGTGCTGCGCCACTGGCCGAGCCGCATGTGCGCGCCTTCGCCGAACAACAGCTGGGCAACCACCCCGGCTACCGGCTGCAACCCGGCGACCACGTGGTCGAGTTCGTGCCCGAAGGCAGCGACAAGGGCCGCGCCCTCCACCAACTGATGCAGCAGGCCCCCTTCCGCGGCCGCGTGCCGGTATTCGTCGGTGACGACCTGACCGACGAGTTCGGCTTCGAGGCCGCCAACCTCCTGCACGGCTGGAGCGTGCTGGTCGGCGAGCGCGAGCCGAGCGCCGCGGTGTTCGCCCTGCCCCACGTGGGCGACGTGCACGCCTGGCTGCTGCAGAACGCCCAATGAATCCGCGAGAGAACCCCCATCCCATGACCCCCTCCAACCTGGACCTCGGCGTGGTCGGCAACGGCAGCTTCGGCGCCCTGATCGACCGCAACGCCCGCGTGGTGTGGAGCTGCCTGCCCACCTTCGATGGCGACCCCACCTTCTGCGCGCTGCTGCAGCCCAACCAGCAGGTCGGTGGCGATTTCGCCATCGAACTGGAAGACCTGGTCAGCAGCGAGCAGGCCTACCTGACCAATACCGCGATCCTGCGCACCGTGCTGCATGACAAGCATGGCGGCTCGCTGGAAATCATCGATTTCGCCCCGCGCTGGCGCCAGAACGAGCGCTTCTACCGGCCGGTCAGCCTGATCCGCCAGGTGCGCCCGCTCTCCGGCAATCCGCGCATCATCGTGCGCGCGCGACCGCTGGCCGACTGGGGCGCACGTGTGCCCGAAGCCACCTGGGGCAGCAACCACATCCGCTGGATCCTGCCCGACCACGTGCTCCGCCTGACCACCGACGTGCCGTTGCGCATGGTGCGCGATGAACTTCCGTTCGTGCTCAACCATCCGGTGCACCTGGTGCTGGGCGTGGACGAATCGCTGAACCGCTCGCTCAGCGGCTACGTGCAGGAGTCGCTGCAGCGCACCCAGAACTACTGGCGCGAATGGGTGCGTTACCTGTCCATTCCGCTGGAATGGCAGGACGCGGTGATCCGCAGCGCGATCACCCTGAAGCTGTGCCAGTACGAGGACAGCGGCGCCATCATCGCCGCGATGACCACCTCCATCCCGGAAGCGCCCGGCAGCATCCGCAACTGGGATTACCGCTACTGCTGGCTGCGCGATGCCGCCTTCGTGGTGCGCGCGCTCAACCGGCTGGGTGCGACCCGCACCATGGAGCAGTTCCTCGGCTACATCTTCAACCTGGCCACCGCCGATGGCAGCCTGCAGCCGCTGTACGGCATCGGCTTCGAGGCCAAGCTGGAAGAAAGCGAAGTGCCCTCGCTGGACGGCTACCGCGGCATGGGGCCCGTGCGCCGCGGCAACCTGGCCTGGGTACAGCGCCAGCACGACGTGTATGGCAGCGTGGTGCTGGCCTCCACCCAGCTGTTCTTCGACCGCCGCCTGCAGGACCCCGGTGATACCCACACCTTCGCGCGGCTGGAACCGCTGGGCGAACAGGCCTTCGCCCTGCATGACGTACCCGATGCCGGGCTGTGGGAATTCCGCGGCCGCACCGAAGTGCACACCTACACCAGCGCGATGTGCTGGGCCGCCTGCGACCGTCTGTGCAAGATCGCGGTGCGGCTGAAGCTGGACCACCGCGCCGAGTACTGGCGCGACCGCGCCAACACCATCCACGCGCGGATCATGAAGGAAGCCTGGAGCGATGAGCTCGGCCACTTCACCGACACCTACGGCGGCCATCGCCTGGATGCCTCGCTGCTGCTGCTGGCCGACATCGGCTTCATCAGCGCCACCGATGCCCGCTTCGTGGCCACCGTCGACGCCATCGGCCGCGACCTCAAGCACGGCAATGCGCTGTACCGCTACGTGGCGCCCGACGACTTCGGCGAACCGGAAACCAGCTTCACCATCTGCACCTTCTGGTACATCGACGCGCTGGCCGCGATCGGTCGCATGGAAGAAGCCCGCGACATGTTCGAAATGCTGCTGGAACGCCGCAACCACCTCGGCCTGCTGTCCGAAGACCTGGCCTTCGACAACGGCGAAGCCTGGGGCAATTTCCCGCAGACCTATTCGCACGTGGGCCTGGTCACCGCGGCCATGCGCCTGTCGCGCAGCTGGCAGGAGGCCTCATGAGTCGCCTGGTCGTCGTCTCCAACCGTGTCGCCGCGCCCGGGGTGGCCGCGCCCGGTGGACTGGCGGTCGGCCTGCTGGCCGCGCTGAAGGAACGCGGCGGGGTCTGGTTCGGCTGGAGCGGCAAGTCGGTGAAGGAAGACAGCGGCGCCCTGCACGAGCAGACCGAGGGCGACATCCGCTATGTCACCATGGACCTGAACAAGCGTGACGTGGACGGCTACTACAACGGCTTCGCCAACCGCACGCTGTGGCCGCTGCTGCATTTCCGCCTCGATCTGGTCGACTACGACCGCGCCACCCGTGAGACCTACCGCCAGGTCAACGCGCTGTTCGCCGAAAAGCTGGCGCCGCTGCTGCGCGAAGACGACATCGTCTGGATCCACGACTACCACCTGATCCCGCTGGCCTCGCTGCTGCGCGAGCGCGGAATCGGCTGCCGCATCGGCTTCTTCCTGCATGTGCCGATGCCCTCGGCCGACCTGCTGCAGGCCATGCCCGACCACCTGCGGCTGTTCTCCAGTTTGTATGCCTACGACCTGGTGGGCTTCCAGACCCAGCGCGACGCGGACCGGTTCCAGTCCTACGTGCGATTGTTCGCCGGCGGGAAGGTGCTCCCTGACGGCCTGCTCGAGGCGCCGGGCGGGCGCCGCTTCCGCGCCGCCGCGTTCCCGATCGGCATCGACACCGCGCACATCGAACGCCAGGCCAGGGCCGGGGCGGCCAAGCCGGCCGTGCGCGACCTGCGCAACAGCCTGCGCGACCGCCAGCTGGCCATTGGCGTGGACCGTCTGGACTATTCCAAGGGCCTGCCCGAACGCTTCCTGGGCTTCGAGCGCTACCTGCAGCGCCACCCGGACCAGCGTGGCAGCCTGACCTACCTGCAGATCGCACCGGTCTCGCGCGGCGACGTCACCGAGTACCGGCAGCTGCGCAGCCAGCTGGAGCAGATCGCCGGGCATATCAACGGGGGCTTCGCCGCACCGGACTGGACTCCGCTGCGCTACGTGAACCAGAACTTCGCCCACGCCACCCTTACCGGCTTCTATCGCGCCGCCGCAGTGGGCCTGGTCACGCCGTTGCGTGACGGCATGAACCTCGTTGCCAAGGAGTACGTGGCTTCGCAGGATCCGGAGAACCCCGGCGTGCTGGTGCTGTCGCTGTTGGCCGGCGCGGCCGACGAGCTGAAGCAGGCGCTGCTGGTGAATCCGCACGACCTGGATGGCGTGGCCGATGCCATCGCCACTGCCGCCACCATGCCGCTGCGCAAACGCGTGGAGCGCTGGCAGGCAATGATGGAGCACCTGCGGGCCCACGACATCAACCACTGGCGGCAGTCCTACCTGCAGGCGCTGGAAAACGGCTGATAACGACATCTCCGAGGGGCTACAGCGTGTCGTAATCGGCACGCTTTCTCCCCTGGCCAGTGCATCATCCGGCGTGATGCACTTTTTTTAGGAGTGTGTCGTTTCCAGCACGCCTGGAGCGCAGGACGCCGCCGCGGCACGCGTCGCGTTTCGATAGGCATCCTAAATCGCCGAAACGGTGCCGATATCCGTAACCTTCGGCGCGGGCAACTTTCATTTCGCATTGACAGGTCGTCCCGACATTGACGCCCGCAGAACCCGTGCATGCCGCGCGGGTCGTGCATTCGGGAATCAGATTGATGTCACTGCTGGAACGCTTCATCGAAGACACCGCCCTGCACATGGGACTTGGCCACCGCGCGCGCAGCCTGGTGGACGTACTGGTCGACTACATCCGCAGCCTCCCCGACGGCGTACATGGCCTGCGTCGGCGCTTCGACGCGGTGGGCCTGGGGACACACTTCCCCGGTGACGGCCGGCCCTCGCGCCTGCTCGCCAGCCAGCTGGAAAGCGTGGTGGGGCGGGAAGAACTGGCGGTGCTGGCGCGCCGGGCCGCGTTTCCCACCGGCATGTTCGCGGTGGTGGCCTCGGACCTGCTGCCGGGCCTGGTCAACATGCTTGAACAGGAAGCGCGCACCCCGCCGGTGCCCATCCGGGCCCCGAGCCTGCCACGCAGCAGCCCCACCCTGCGCCTGGTGCGGGGCACCGCCCTGCGCGGCCTGTTGTGGGTGCTGGTGGCCGGCGCGCTGCTGTGCCTGACCGGCTGGATCCACCAGAAGACCCGGGTCAGCCCCGGCGTGCCTGCGGCCCAGGCCGAACAGCAGAGCCCGCCGCGGCTGTCGCTGGTCAACCACCATGGCGTCATCGACGTGCGCGGCCGCCTGCCCGGCGAAGCCGACCGGCGCAAGGTGTGGAGCGCACTGGTGGCCCAGTATGGCCACGGCAAGGTCAGTGGCGACATCCTGCGCGACCCGCAGGCCGCCGCGCCGCGCTGGCTGGACCGCCTGGTCACCCTGGCCCCGGTACTGCGGCACCAGGGCCTGTCGCTGTCGTTCAACGGCGACCGCCTGCACGTGGACATGACCCGCCTGTCCCCGCGCGACCGGATTGCCGTCTCCGACACGTTGCGCCGCGGCTTCGGCCACCTGCAGGTCAGCGGCCTGTGGGATGCCGGCCGGATCGCGCTGTCGCAGCTGCCCGCCACCCCCGCGCCGGAGGAACTGGTGACCGCCCTGAACCAGGGCAAGGTCCGTTTCCTGCACAAGTCGCCCACCCTGCGCGCCGACGGCCACGAGATGCTGCGTGCCAGCGCGCAGGCGATCCTGGCCGCCGAGCCGGGCCTGCGGCTGGAAGTGGGCGGGCATACCGACAGCCTGGGCGCGGCCGAAACCAACCTGCACCTGAGCCAGCAACGCGCCGAAATGGTGGTGGCCGAGCTGGAAGCGCAGGGCGTGCCGGCCGGCATGCTGGTGCCGCGTGGCTATGGCGAGGAACAGCCGGTAGCCGACAACCGGCTGGACAGCGGCCGCGACCGCAACCGGCGCATCGAGTACTCGATCCTGCAGTAGAGCCACGCCCTGAGTGGCTGCGCGCAGGGCGTGGGCGTCAGGCCATCCAGGCCAGGGTGGCCATGCGGCCGGTACGGCGGTCGCGGCGATGCGAATAGAAACGCTGCGGGTCGGCCAGCGTGCACAGCTGCCCGCCGCTGATCGCCGCCGGGTCCACCCCGGCGGCCACCAGCCGGCGCCGCGCCAGCGCGTACAGGTCCACCTTCCAGTGCCCAGGGCGGGTGGCGTTGAAGGCGGCCGCCGCACCGGCATCGCGGTCGACGAAGGCGGTGAACACGTCCTCGCCGATCTCGTACAGTGCCGGCCCGGCCGCCGGACCCAGCCAGGCCTGCAACTGGCCCGGCGCGGTCCGCATGGCGGCCACGGTCGCCTCCAGCATGCCGTCGGCC
>NZ_CAUQPH010000118.1:0-11550 GCF_963519925.1 uncultured Stenotrophomonas sp.
GCGCAGGGCGCCGCTGCCCAGCGCGTGGCCGCGCTGTTCGCCACCCAGGTGCAGCACAGCGGCGGCCCGGCACTGTCGCTGGCCACCGGGCGTGGCAGCGACGGCATTCGTTTCGTGATCGACGGTGCGCTCAAGACCGGCGCCGAGGGGTACCAGCTGCGCAGCGATGCGCGCAGCGTGACCGTGCAGGCAGCCACCGAAGCGGGCCTGTTCTACGGCGCGGCTACCCTTTCGCAGCTGCTCACCGGCGGCAGCAACGGCGTGGTGCCGGCACTCAAGATCGACGACGCGCCGCGCTTCAGCTGGCGCGGCCTGATGCTGGATTCGGCCCGCCACTTCCAGAGCCTGGACGAGATCAAGCGCGTGCTAGACGCGATGGCCGAACAGAAGCTCAACACCTTCCACTGGCACCTCACCGATGACCAGGGTTGGCGCATGGAGATCAAGCGCTACCCGAAGCTCACCGGGGTGGGCAGCTGCCGCATTCCGGCCGGCGATGGTGGCCGCGACCCGGCCACCGGTGCGCCGCGCCCGTATTGCGGCTTCTATACCCAGGACCAGATCCGTGAAGTGATCGCCTACGCTGCCGCGCGGCATATCCAGGTGATTCCGGAGATCGACGTGCCCGGCCACGCCACCGCCGCCATCGCCGCGTACCCCGAGCTGGGCACGATCGATACGCCGCTGCAGCCGCTGAGCGAATGGGGGGTGTTCCCGAACCTGTTCAATACCGGGGAGAGCACCTTCCAGTTCCTGGAGAACGTACTGGAGGAAGTGATCGAGCTGTTCCCCGCCAGATACGTGCACGTCGGCGGCGATGAAGCGGTCAAGGACCAGTGGGAAGCCTCCGCGCGCGTGCAGGAACGCATGCGCGAAGTGGGCGCCGGCACCGAAAACGAGATGCAGGCACACCTGATCAAGCGGCTGGAGAAGTTCCTCGAACAGCACGATCGCCGCCTGATCGGCTGGGACGAGATCCTTGAAGGCGGGCTGCCGCCGGAAGCCACGGTGATGTCCTGGCGCGGAACCGAGGGCGGCCTGAAGGCCGCCAGCGAAGGCCACGACGTGGTGATGTCGCCGGTCACCGACATGTACATGGATTACCTGCAGACCAACTCGGAGAACGAGCCGCCGGGCCGCCCGCTGACCACTCCGCTGGGCCGCGTGTACGGGTTTGAGCCGGTGCCCGACAGCCTGGCCCGCGACAAGCAGCAGCACATCCTGGGCCTGCAGGCCAACATGTTCACCGAGCACACCCGCAGTGTCGCGCGCCTGCACCACAACGTGTTCCCGCGCCTGGCTGCGGTCGCCGAAACCGGCTGGTCGCCGCGTGAGCGCCGCGACTTCGCCGACTTCCTGGCGCGCCTGCCGTCGCAGCTGCAGCGCTGGCAGGCCATGGGCATCGCTTACGCGCAGACGCCATTCGAGGTGGAAGCGGATGTGAGCGACGACCGCAAGGCCGGCACCGCGACGTTGGCACTGCGCAACCCGCTCAACTACGAGATCCGCTACAGCGTGGACGGCAGCCCGGTCACCGCCGCGTCGCCGCGCTACACCGCGCCGCTGACCCAGCCGCTGCCGGTGGGGGTGCAGGCCGCGACCTTCTTCGACGGGCAGGCGCTGGCCAAGGCGGCCAGCCGCTTCAACGTCACCGCGCAGTCGCTGCTGAGCCGTACCGACGAGCACCTGGCGATGTGCCCGGGCGAAGGCAAGCTGCTGCTGCGGCTGGAAGACGACGGCCCGGCCGATGGCGCACGCGCAATCTTCAACGTGAACATCTTCAACCCGTGCTGGTTGTGGGAAGGCGCGGACGTCGACGGCATTACGAAGCTGCGGGTGCGGGCCGGGCAGATTCCGTACTACTTCCAGCTGGCGCATGACGAGCCGCAGCGGCGCTTCGTGCCGGCACGCAGCGCGCACGGTGAGATGGACATCCTCAACGCGCAGTGCGATGGCAAGCCGCTGGCCAGCGTGCCGCTGCCGGCCACGCCAGGCAAGGATGGGTTCATCACGCTGGAAGCGGCACTGCCACGTTCGCTGAAGGGTCGCCAGGACCTGTGCGTGCGCTTCACCGGCGACACCCGCCCGACGATGTGGGTGCTCGACACGCTGGAGCTGGTGCCGCGTTGATGAAGTAGCGGTGCCGGCCCATGGCCGGCACCCGTGTTGCCTGAATGAGGTAGGGTCGGTTCCCAAACGACCGCCGATAACGTTTCCGCAACCGGTAACGCATTGCAATCAACGGCAACGGATTCTGCTTCGTTGCAGGTCATGCGTTACCGGGCGTTGATACGTTCACTGCGGTCGTTCGGGAACCGACCCTACCCGGCTATCCCTTCATGCGTAAAAGCAGATCGCGCAACGGCGTGAACACCACCGCCATGCCGGCGAGCACGCCAATGCTGTTGGCCAGCGCATCCATCGGGTCGGCCATGCGGTCGGTGGTCAACGCGCCCTGCAGGAATTCAATGCCCACGCCCAGCAGCACCAGCCCGGCGCCGGCGCACAGCAGGGCCGCGCGCGTGCGGTAAATCTGCACCGCCGCCGAGGCCAGCAGGAAGTACGCCAGGAAGTGCTCGATCTTGTCGCTGTTCTGCGGCAGCGCCAGCGGCGGCGGCGGGATCAGGCAGACCACGATCGTCAGCCCGATCGCCAGCCACCACAGGCCCAGCCACAGCCGTGGGAAACGCAGCGGCTTCAACATCCCTGTTGCGCGCATGTCAAAGCCGCCAGGTCAGGTCGCCGAGCGCGAACGCCGGTTCGAAATCCACGTCGCGCTGGAAGCCCATCACCTGGAAACGCTCGCCCATTTCACTGGGCAGGGTCAGCTTCTTGACCTGGTCGCGCAGGCGCACCTTGCCGATCTCGTCGGCACGGGCTTCGGCCAGCGCCAACAATCCATCCAGCCCGTTGCCGAGCAGGAAACTGGACTGGCTGCAGTACCCCGCCAGTTCGAACCCGGCGTGGGTGCCGGCTTCGGCCAGTGCGGTGAAATCCACCGACGCGGTCAGGTCCTGCAGGCCCGGCCACAGGAAAACGTCGTTGTGCACATGGTGGCGGTAGAACGCGCGCACGGTGCCGTCGTCGCGGTCATCGCGATAGAACTCGTTGCGCGAGTACCCATAGTCGACGAACAACATCGCGCCACGCTTCAAGCCACCGGCCACGGCCTGGATCCAGTACGGCAGGTGCGGAAGCAGTTCGGAGCGGTAGCCATCGGCAAAGGGCTTTTCGCGATAACGCTCCAGGTGGCGCACGGCGGCGGTCAGCATGGCGTCGGCGGGCTGCGCGCCGCGCATGAACGCACCGTCGGCATCCAGCTCCACGGTTTCCTCATAGACCATGCCGTCGCGCGCCAGGAAGCGCGGTGTCGGCAGGGCGTCGATCACTTCATTGGCGAACACCACCCCGTCCCAGTCGTCGTCGAACGGGCCGTCCAGCCACTCCACCAGCGCGAACAGCGGCGGCACCAGCGCCCGCTGCAGGCGTTCGCGCTGGCGCTCGCGCAGGTCCGCGCTGGGCTCCAGGATCGCGTAACGCTCGGGCAGCGCATCCAGCTCCAGCATGCGCTTGAGCAGGATCTCGGCGAACGCGCCGCTGCCGCCACCGAGCTCCAGGAACCGCGCCTGCGGGCCCAGCTGCTGCATCACCGGGGCGATCGCATTGGCCAGGGTGGCGGTGAACAGTGGCCCCATTTCCGGGGCGGTGGTGAAATCGCCGGCTTCGCCGAACTTGCTGGAGCCTGCGCTGTAGTAGCCAAGCCCGGGCGCATACAGGCTCAGCTCCATGAACCGGGCGAACGGCATGGCACCGCCATTGGCGAGGATCTCCGCGCGCAGCGCGGCGGCCAGTTCGTCGCTGTGGGCCAGGGCGTCGGTGTCGGGCGTGGGCAATGAGGAATGCATGGTGCAGGCGATTGCGGTGACAATGCACAGCATAGCCGAGCAGGAAGGAGCCCCGATGACCGCCACCACACCCGTCGTGCTGATCACTGGCAGCGCGCGCCGGATCGGCGCGGCCATCGCCCGCCAGTTCCACGCGTGCGGCTGGTCGGTGGTGCTGCATGCGCACACCTCCACCGCCGAACTGCAGCAGATGGCCTTCGACCTGGACATGCTGCGCCCGGGCAGCGTACTGGCCCTGCAGGCCGACCTGCGCGATGCCGAGGCCCTGCCCGACCTGGTCGAGCAGACCGTGGCCCAGTTCGGCCGCCTCGACGCGCTGGTCAACAACGCCTCCAATTTCTACCCGACCCTGCTCGGCCAGATCACCGCCGCGCAGTGGGACGACCTGTTCGCGGTCAACGCCCGCGCCCCGCTGCTGCTGGCCCAGGCCGCGGCGCCCCAGCTGCGCCGCCACCAGGGCTGCATCGTCAACCTGACCGACCTGCACGGCACCCAGCCGATGCGCGACCACCCGGTCTACGCGGCGGCCAAGGCGGCGCTGGAAATGCTGACCCGCTCGCTGGCGCTGGAGCTGGCGCCCAAAGTGCGGGTCAATGCCGTGGCGCCGGGCGCGATCCTGTGGCCGGAGCAGGGCAAGGACGACTTCGCCCAGCAGGCGCTGCTGGCGCGCACACCGCTGGGCCGCACCGGCACGGTCGAAGAGATCGCCGAGGCGGTTTACTGGCTGGTCAACGACGCGCCGTTCGTGACCGGGCATACGCTGCGGGTGGACGGGGGGCGGATGTTGACGTGATGCGTGGGCCGGCCAACGGCCGGCGCTACGAATTGTTACGTAGCGTCCCCGGATCCGGATCAACCCGCCATTGACAACTCGACGACCTCGAACGGGTCTGCGAACTGGGGGTGTGCCCGCCACAGGGCTGCGAGGGTCAGGCCGCTGACGGGGTCGATGAAGTCCGGCGCGATATCGGCCAGCGGCTTGAGCACGAAGGCATGCTTCAGCTCCGGGCGCGGAATGCGCAGGTGGCCGGGGCCCTCGACGATCAGGTCGCCGTAGAACACCACGTCGATGTCCAGGGTCCGGTCGCTGAAGCGCGGGCCGCTGCGGTCGCGGCCGTGGGCGTCTTCCAGGGCATGCAGCCACCGGTCGAGGTCCTCCAGTGGCTCATCAGTCTCGATCGCGACCGCGTTGTTGAGGAATGCCGGGCCGTCGAAGCCCACCGCGGCCGTGCGGTAGGCCGGGGACACGCGGATGTCGCCGAAACGCTGGCGCAGCGCGGCCACCGCGGCGTGAAGATGCTGTTGCGGCTGCAGGTTGCTGCCCAGGCTCAGGAGCACAGTGGTCATGGTCATTCAGCGTACGTGGGGCGAATCCACACGGGGCCAACAGGGCCACCGCATAGAATCGGGGTGCACATCATAGGACACCGACATGACCTATTGCGTCGGCATCGAGGTGG
Source organism: uncultured Stenotrophomonas sp. (assembly GCF_963519925.1). Lineage (NCBI taxonomy): Bacteria > Pseudomonadati > Pseudomonadota > Gammaproteobacteria > Lysobacterales > Lysobacteraceae > Stenotrophomonas > uncultured Stenotrophomonas sp. Next base: position 5,366 of record NZ_CAUQPH010000118.1, read on the forward strand.
ACGAGGGCCTGGTCTTCGCCGCCGATACCCGTACCAACGCGTCGCTGGACGACGTTCGCGTGCATCGCAAGCTGCACGAATTCGAGTTTCCCGGCAAGGCCAGCTTCGTGGTGATGGCCGCCGGCAACCTGGCCACCACCCAGCTGCTGATCTCGCGCCTGCACCGCGATGTGGAGGAACAGCGGCCGGAAAACCTGCTGGCCTACCGGCACCTGTTCGAGGTCGCCGAGTACGTGGGCCGGGTGCTGGTCGACAGCCAGGTCAAGTGCAGCACGCCCGAGCATGGCCATGACGGGGTCAATACCCAGGCGACCCTGATCCTGGGCGGCCAGGTGGGCGGCGAGCATCCGGGGCTGTACATGATCTACCCGCTCGGCAACGCCATTGCCGCCTCGCCCGAGACGCCCTTCCTGCAGATCGGCGAATCCAAGTACGGCAAGCCGATCCTGGACCGCATCATCCGCCCACAGACGCATCTGGACGACGCCGCGCGGACCGCTATCGTGTCGCTGGATTCGACCATCCGTTCCAACCTGTCGGTGGGCCTGCCAGTGGACCTGGTGCTGCTGCGCACCGGCGACCTGCGTATCAGCCACCGCATGCGGCTGTCCGGGGATAGCCCGCTGTATGCGGAAATCCACGGCAACTGGTCGCGGCGGCTGGAACAGGCGGTGGCGAGCCTGCCCCGCTTTCCCTGGGAAACCGGGTAGATACCAACCGTTCGCCGGTATTCCCCGCGATCAGGACAACGCGTCGGCCACCGAGCGGAACACCTGCTGCATCTCCAGCGGCTTGCGCAGCACGTGGACCTCCACGCCCGCAGGGAAGCCCTGCAACGGCACCGGCTCATCCACGTCTTCCAGCACCAGTGCCGGGCCGTGGTACCCCAGCGCGGCCATTTCATCCAGCAGGTCGCTGGCCGAAAGCAGCCTGTCCCCCGCATCGGCGATCACCAGCGCCGGCATCGCCTCCTGCTGCATCCAGCGCAGCGCCGCGCCGCCATCGGAAGCCAGCTGCAGGTGGTAACCCTGGCTGGACAGCGCATTGCCCAGCAGCGACAGGCGGGTCGCCTCGCCATCCACCACCAGGATCGACTGGCCCGCACCGGCAGCCACCGGCTGCACCTGCGGCGCTGCTTCGACGGTCTCGGCGCGGACCGGCAGCAGCAGCACGAAGCAGCTGCCCACGCCGGGCGTGCTGGCCACCTGGATGCTGCCCTGCGCGCCTTCGATGATGCGCTTGCAGGAAATCAGCCCCAGTCCGGTGCCGTTGGCCTTGGTGGTGAAGAACGGATTGAACAGGTGCGCCATCACCTCCGCACTCATGCCCACGCCCTCGTCGCTCACCGACAGCCGCAGCCGTTCCGGGCCGTGCGGGTCGGCGTCGAGCTCGGCACGCAGGGTCAGCCGACCGCCCTCGGGCATCGCCTGGATCGCGTTGAGCGACAGGTTCAACAAGACCTGCTGCAGCTCGGTGTAATTGGCATCCACCGCCAGCTCCGGATCGGCCACCTCCAGGTGCAGGCTGACCCGGGCCGGCAACGTGCTGCGCAGCAGCAGCTCGATCGCTTCGAACAGGTGGGTGACCTGGATGCGTTCGATGGCCGTGCGCGAGCCGCGCACGAACGACAGCATCGACTCGGCCATCTCGTGGCCGCGCCGTCCGCACTCGGCGATCACGTCGGCCAGGTGATGCAGCCGGGGGTCCTGGGTACGCGCCTTGAGCAGCTCCGGCATGATCAGCAGCGGCTGCAGGATGTTGCGCAGGTCGTGGCTGAGCCCCGCGGCAAGCAGTGACAGGCTTTCCAGCCGCTGCGCGCGCATCAGTTCGGCCTCCACCCGCTGGCGGTCGACCGAGCCGCGCGCATCGCGCACCGCACGCGCCACGGCCGACGGCAGGCGGGCCGGCTGGTGCTTGATGATGTAGTCGTTGGCGCCCTGGTGCAGCGCTGCCACCGCGTTCTCCTCGCCCAGCGTTCCCGAGACGAAGATGAAGGGCAGGTCCGCATGCCAACCGCGTACGATCTCCAGCGCCTGGTTGCCGGCGAAGCCGGGCATCTCGAGTTCGGAGAGCACCACGTCCGGTGCGAAACGCAACAGGGCGTCGCGTAGCTCGCCCGCGGTCTCGACCCGCTCGAAGCTGGCCTGCAGGCCGGCGTCCAGCATCTGCCGGCACATCAGCGCGGCATCTTCAGGCGAATCTTCGACCAGCAGGATACGCAGGTGTCCCAACGAAGACCCGATCGGCGGCATGGCTACTCGGCCTCCCCGGCCGGGTTCGTCAATGGCGTGAATATACCCCACACCAACGTGAATGCGGCACAGGAGCGGCCAGCCGCCGCCAAGCAAAAAGGGCGCGCCTTGCGGCGCGCCCCGATGTCTTCCGTGCTGCGAAAATCAGCGCGTGGCAGCGGCGGTAGCCACCTTCAGCGCCTTGGCATCGACGCTCTTGACGCCCTTGATGCCCTTGGCGGTGGTGATGGCCTTGTCATGCTCGGCCTTGGTGGCCACGGTGCCGGACAGCGACACCACGCCGTTCACCGTTTCCACTTCTACCTTGGTGCCCGGAACGTTGCTGCTCGCCAGCAGGTCGCTCTTGACCTTGGTGGTGATCCAGGTATCGGTGACCGGCTCGGCGGAATCATGCTTGTCGGCATGGGTCATGGCGGCGTGGTCGGTGGTCTTCGGCGGATCCTTGGCCATCGCCGCGGAGGTGCCGAGCAGCATGCCGAAAGCAAGCGAAGCAGCAAGCAGGTTACGCGTAGTGGTGGTCATGTGCGGTGTCTCCTGGTGTGTGTGCCCAGTGTCGGCGCCACTGCGTACACGAGGCGTCGCCATGACATCAAATCGCCGTGAACCAGTCAGTTTCAACCCCGACGATTCATGTTTCCGCAGTGCATCAATTGCAATTATTCTTAGCCCACGCCACCGGAAGACGACACCATGACCGCGACCCTGCAGGTGGGACTGATCGGCTACGGCCTGGCCGGAAGCGTGTTCCATGCGCCGCTGCTGCAGCACACGCCCGGGCTGGCCCTGTACAGCATCGTCAGTTCGCAACGCGACCGGCTGCTGCGCACGTTTACCGACGTACACGTACACGCGTCGGTGGAACCCCTGCTGGCCGACCCGGCCATCGACGCGGTGGTGATCGCCACGCCGAACCAACAGCATGCGCCGCTCGCGCTTGCCGCGTTGCAGGCCGGCAAGCACGTACTGGTGGACAAGCCGTTCGCATTGGACATGACCGAAGCGCGCAGCGTGGTGGAGGCCGCACGCAGCGCCGAGCGCGTGGTCAGCGTGTTCCAGAACCGACGTCATGATGCCGACTACCTTACCCTGCGCGGCGTGCTTGCATCCGGTGTGCTGGGCCGCATCGCCGAATGCCATTCGCACTTCGACCGCTTCCGCCCGCAGGTGCGCGACCGCTGGCGCGAGAGCGAGGCACCCGGCAGCGGGTTGTGGATGGACCTGGGCCCGCATCTTCTCGACCAGATGCTGCAGCTGTTCGGCTGGCCCGAAGCGATCAGCGCCGACATCGTGGCGCAACGCGATGGCGCACGCAGCGACGACTATTTCCATGCGGTCCTGCACTACCCCGGCCTGCGCGCGATCGTGCACGCCGGTTCGCTGGTCGCCGCATCGACGCCGCGTTTCGCGGTGCATGGAAGCCACGGCAGTTTCCTGAAGGACGGTCGCGACGTGCAGGAAGACCAGCTGCGCCACGGCATCGCGCCGGGGGCACCGGGGTGGGGATTGGATCCCGTACACGGGCAGCACGTCTGGATCGACGATGACGGCAAGATGCAGCGCCGCAGCGTGGACAATGTGCGGGGTGACTACCGGCAGTTCTACACCGCGTTCCGCGACGCGGTGCTGGGCGGGCAGGAGGCACCGGTGAGCGCCGAGCAGGCGCTGCAGCTGATGCGCCTGCTGGAGGCAGGCCGCGAAAGCGCCGACAGTGGCCGGCGCGTGGATCTTCGGTAACTGCGAACCTGGATCAACGGCGATCCGCCGGTTGGGTTGCATCCCGATCAACGGCCGATGCCGCTGATCAGAGCGGCGGGGCATGACTCTCATCGGAGAAATCGCTCCGGCCAGGGTGATGCGTCCACGTGCCGATCACCCTTCCGTGCAGTCGTTTGGGAACCGACCCTACCGGCGCTGCCCCTGCTTACTCCTTCATCATGGCGTGGCCACCGAACTGGTTGCGCAGCGCCGACAGCATGCGGTCGCTGAAGGAATTTTTTTCGCGCGACCGCAGGCGCTCCAGCAGCGACAGGGTGATCACCGGTGCGGAGACATCCAGGTCGATGGCCTCGGCCACGGTCCAGCGACCTTCGCCGGAATCGGGAACGAACGGGGCGATGCCGTCCAGCTGCGGATTGCGCTGCAGTGCGTCGGCACTGAGGTCGAGCAGCCAGGAACGCACCACGCTGCCGTGCTGCCAGGCCCGGGCCACCTCACCCAGGTCGAGGTTGAACTCGGTCTTGCGCTGCATCAGCGCGAAGCCTTCGGCATAGGCCTGCATCATGCCGTACTCGATGCCGTTGTGGACCATCTTGCAGAAGTGCCCTGCCCCGCTCGGCCCCACGTGCGCCCAGCCGCTGTCCCGTGCCGGCGCCAGGGTGCGGAAGATGTCACCGACCCGCTGCACCGCGTCGGTGTCGCCACCGATCATCAGGCTGTAGCCTTCCTGCAGGCCCCACACGCCGCCGCTGGTGCCGCAGTCCAGGTAGGTCACGTCCTCTTCCCGCAGCTGGGTCGCGCGGCGCATCGAATCCTTGTAGTACGAGTTGCCGCCGTCGATCACCACGTCGCCTTCGGACAGGTGCGGCGACAGCGCGGCCAGGGTCTGGTCGACCACTTCGCCGGCCGGCACCATCAACCACACCACGCGCGGCACCGACAGCTGCGCCAGTGCCTCGGCGGCCGACGCGCTGACTTCGAAGCCGCGCTCGGCAGCGCTGGCGCGCGCCGCGTCGCCCGGGTCCACACCGATCACGCGGTGGCCGCCGCGATGCAGCCGCTCGGCCATGTTGGCGCCCATGCGCCCCAGTCCAATCATTGCAATTTCCATGACTCACCTCTGCTCGGGTTGCGAATCGATCAACGCTGCCGGACACCGCTGCAGTCGGGTCTCGACCCAGCGGTGGTACAGCGTGGTATGCAGGTTGTGCAGGCCCAGCTCGAACGCAAACGGCGTGCGCGGATTGCGGTCGAGCAGGCGTGCGACGTGATAGCCCACCGGACGTATACCGCGCGGATGCACATAAATCACGAACCCCTGGTAGAACGGATCGTCCAGCAGCGCATCCAGTTCAGCCAGCAACGGCTGCTGGCGGGCCGGCAGTGCGGCGCGCAGGGTCGGGTCGCGCTCGAACAGCAGCCGCTCGAAGCGGCGCGGCCCCGGTCCCGGGATCTGGCTGGCCAGCTCCCAGATGCGCCGGTTGATGCGGTCGTAATGGGCGAAGCCGCCGTGCGTGCGCAGTGCGTCGCCCGCCTCCGCACTCACTGACACGATGACGAAGTTTTCGGCCTGGTTGTTGATGTCGTCCAGGAACTGGCGATCGAACACGTGCTCGATGAAGCCCGGGGCACCGACGAAGGCCTGGCGCCCGAGGCGCGAGGTACGCACGGCCTTGCCATCGGCGAACAGCGCGCCGGCGTGCCTGCCGAGCAGGATGCTGTCTGTGCCGTGCAGGGTCAGGAAGGTGCCGATCGACAGCTCGCCCGGGCTGAAAGCGGTATCGAAATCCGCATCTCCGAACAGCTCCCGCTGGGTCGCCAGCTGCGCGACCTGGCGGCCCACGCCGCACTCCCCGCGCACCCGGCCGGCGTAGAACGCCTGCAGCGCGTCGCTGTTGCGGCCGGACGGCTGGTAGCCGCGTCCCAGGCTGCGGAATCCTTCCCAGCCCTGCGCGTGGGCACCGCCGGTGCCGAAGCCGATCCAGCCCAGCTGCAGCCCGGAGAAGCGGAATCCCGGGTTGTCCTGCAACCGGGTCGCCGCGCGCACCGTGGCCTTGCCCAGCTCGAATGCAAAGGCACAGACCGTTGCCGGATCGTCGAGCAGCCCGCGCAGGAACTGCTCGCGCTGTGCCGGCGGCCAGGCGCGCGGCCACTGTGCGCGCAGGTCGCCGGCGGCCTGCGCCTGCTGCAGGTCGTCGCGGTCGCAGACGGGGCCGC
>NZ_CAUQPH010000119.1:0-11498 GCF_963519925.1 uncultured Stenotrophomonas sp.
GGCGTCGACGGCAGCAGGAGCCGCTACGGTCGAGTCGGCACCTGAAACCGGCGCGGCGGCATCGGGCGCCGCCGGGGCCACGGCCACGCTGGCCGGTGCGCTGTCGCGCGCCGGCTTGGCAGCGCACGCGCTGAGCGCCAGGGCCAGCAGGAGAAGGGAGGCGGTGCGTACGACGTTCATGTCAGCTCGCGGCAGAAAGGGCATTGAAATCCAGGGATGGAGCCAGCCGGTAGGCGGCGCTGAGTTCGTTGAAACCGTCAGGGGTGCCATGGATGACCAGCGTACGCCCGTCGGCACGGGCGCGTGCGGTCAATTCGGCCAACAGCGCCAGCCCGGCGCTGTCGATCCGGTCGACCTCGGCCAGGTCCAGCTGCGACACGCTCCCGGGCAGGGCCTGCAGCCGGGGCCACAGCGCCACCACCGCGTCGCGGTCGAGCACGCCGGTCAGGCGCGCGCGCGGACCGTCGATGCGCACGGTGGTCTTACTTGCCATTGGCCGCCGGCCCGGCCGACAAGGAGCCGCTGCGCAGGTCCGCCGCCACCGCCTTGATGCCCTTCTGGCGCAGCGGGCCGTCGAACTGGTTGCGGAAGGTCTGCACGTAGGAGATGCCTTCGATGTTCACGTCGAAGATCTTCCACTGGCCGTTCACGTTGCGCATCGAGTATTCCACCGGGGTCGATTCAGTGCCCGAGCGCAGCAGTTCGGTGGCGACCTTGACGCCACGGTTGCCCGGCAGCGGCTGCTCGCCCTTGAGGCGGAACGTCGGCTTGCCCTGGATGGAGAGCAGGACGGCGCCGTAGCGCTGCATCAGGCTGTCGGCCATGGCATCGGCGAACAGCTTCACGTCGGCGTCCGACGCGCCCCGCGCGTGGATGCCCAGCACCAGGCGCGCCGCGTAATCGCGGTCGAAGGTGCGGTTGAGCTCGCTGTCGATGTAGCCGCGCAGCGCGGTCGGGTTCTTCTCGAATTCGCCCTTGCGCTGCTGCAGCGTGGCCAGGATCCGCGAACTGGCATCCAGCACGACCTTGCCTGCCTGCCCCTGCGGGGCGGTGGCAGCGGTCGGAGCAGCCTGGGCGAACGACAGCGAGGGCAGGGTGGCAAGCAGGGCCGAGGCGAGCAGGGCCGGAATCAGGGTCTTTTTCATTTCTGCGGTTCCGTTGCCGGCGCGTCGGCGCCGGGAGCATCCTGGGAAGCGGCGCCAGTGTTGCCTGCGCCGCTGAACATGTACTTGCCGACCATCTGGATCAGGTCCACGGCCGGCTGGGTGAAGACGATCTCGTCGCCCGACTTGAGCACCTCCGGGTCGCCGCCCGGCTGCAATCCGATATAGCTCTCACCGAGCAAACCGCTGGTGAATATGCCGGCGGAGGTGTCGCCCGGCAGGTCCTTGTAGCGGGGGTCCAGCTTGAGGGTGACGATGGAATCGAAGCGGGTCGGGTCCAGTTCGATGTCGCCGACCTGGCCCACCACCACGCCGCCGATCTTGACCGGGGCCTGCTTGCGCAGCTGGCCGATCTGGCTGAAACGCGCCTTGAGTTCGTAGCCTTCGCTGCCGAAGCCCCAGCGCTGGTTGGTGGACGCCATCGCCAGCACCAGCAGCGAGGCCAGCGCCAGCAGCAGGAAAGCGCCGACGGAAAATTCGAGTCTGGGACCGCGGATGGCCATGTTCATATCACCGTATTTGAAGAGCGTTATGGCGTCAGCGGAACAGCATGGCCGACAGCACGAAGTTGAACATCAGCACCAGCAGCGAGGCGTTCACCACCGCGCGCGTGGTCGCCACCGAGGTGCCTTCGATGGTCGGCTCGGCGTGGAACCCCACGTACGAAGCGACCAGTGCGGCGGTACCGCCGAAAATGGCCGACTTCAGCATTGCCACGCCGAAATCGTCCCAGAAATCCACGCTGTTGCTCAGCGCCGACCAGAACACGCCGTTGTCCAGCCCGAGCACGTGCACCGCTTCGAAGTAACTGGCGCTGATCGCCAGCGAGCAGAAGATGCCGGTCAGCAGGGGCACGGTCAGCACCGCCGCCCAGAAGCGCGGGGCCACGACCTTGGCCACCGGGTCGATCGCCATCAGCTCCAGCGCCTTGATCTGGTCGGTGGCGCGCATCAGTCCCAGTTCGGCGGCGATCGAACTGCCGGCGCGGCCGATGAACAGCAGCGCGGTCAGCACCGGTGCCAGCTCGCGGTACAGCGACAGGCCCAGCAGCGTGGACAGCGCATCGGCGGCGCCGAAGGTGGTCAGCGTGCGGTAGCCCTGCAGGGTCAGCACCAGGCCCACGAACGCGCCGCCGACCGCGATGATCGGCAGCGAACGCGCGCCGACCTTGTAGATCTCGCGGGTCAGCTCGGCCAGGAAGTCGGCGGTGGGCAGCGAGCCGCGCAGCACGGTGAGCGAGAACAGACCGGCGCGGCCCAGCGAACGGGTGCTTTCAACGAACGGCATCAGGCCACCTTCGCGCGTGGCGCGGCATCGAACGGGATCGGGCCGTCCGGCTGCCCGTGCAGGAACTGGCGCAGCAACGGGTCCTGGCTGGCCTCGAGCGCGGCCGGGCTGCCCTGGAACACCACTCCGCCGTTGGCGATGGCGATCACCTGGTCGCAGATCGGCAGGGTCTCGTGCACATGGTGGCTGACGATGATGCTGGTCAGGCCCAGGCTGTGGTTGAGGCGCTGGATCAGGCTCATGATCACGCCGCTGGCGATCGGGTCCAGGCCGGTCAGCGGTTCGTCGTAGATCATCAACGGCGGGTCCAGGGCCAGCGCGCGTGCCAGCGCCACCCGCCGCGCCATGCCGCCGGAGAGCTCGCGCGGCCACGCGTCGGCCGCTGCCAGCAGGCCGACCGCGTGCAGCTTCATGTCCACCAGCCGGCGCAGGACCGGCGCCGGCAGCCGGGTGTGCGTGCGCAGCGGCAGCGCCACGTTCTCGGCCACGGTCAGGTCGGTCAGCAGGCCATTGCCCTGCAGCAGCACGCCCACGCTGCGGCGCATCGCGCGCAGGGCGCTGCTGCCGGTGGGAATCGGCTGCCCGAACAGGGTCACGTTGCCGGCCACCGGGCGCAGTTCGCCGGTCAGCGCGGCCAGCAGCGTCGACTTGCCGCTGCCGGACGGACCCAGCACGGCGGTGATGCTGCCGCGCGGTACCGACAGCGAAACATCGCGCAGGATCGCGCGACCGCCGCGGTCGATCCGCACGTTGTCCAACTGCACCAGAGGTTCTTCGGAAGCCGTCATGGTCGCCATTAACAAAATTCCAACGTTCTAAGATCGTGGTGAACGGCTGAACAAAACCGAACTGAAGCGTGCAGTATTGTCGCACGCGGGCGCCGGACGCCCCGCCCGAACGGGGGATATCGGTGCAACAGAGCGTGCCGTGCCCTCGCCCGACAGGGTCGCAGGCGACATCCAAGGCCCTGTCCATTATCAGAGAGGGTGAGAATGGCGTCGCGCTGCGGCACACTGCCGCGATGACCGATCCCGCTTCAGACTTCCGCCTGTACCACTCCAATTCGCTCGACGTACTGGCCGCGCTGCTGGCGCGGACGCTGCGCGAGCCGGTGGCCGGGCAGTCGATCCTGGAGCCGGACGTGGTGTTGATTCCCCAGGTGGCGATGCGTCGCTGGCTGCAGTCCACCCTGGCCGCCGAGTATGGCATCGCCGCCAACCTGGCATTCCTGACCCCGGGCGAGTTCGTCGCGCGCGCGCTCAACGCCAACGTGCCGGGCGAGCATGACGACCTCACCGCCGCCGCGCTGCACTGGAAGGTGTACGCCGCGCTGACCGATCCGGTGCTGATGGCGCAGCCGCCGCTGCGCGCGCTGCAGGCCTACCTGTCCCAGCCGGACCCGCTCAAGCCGTGGGCGCTGGCCGGGGAACTGGCGTCGGTGTTCGAGAAGTACCAGGCATGGCGCCGTGACTGGCTGCTGCGCTGGGAAGCCGGCGCCGACCCGCTGGATCCGCAGGCGATCCTGTGGCGCCACATCGGCAGCGGTCACCAGTACCGCGCGCGCCGCATCCATGCTTATCTCGACGGCTTCGAAGGCGCCGAGCGTCCATTGCCGGCGGGGCTGCCGCCGCGCCTGTTCGCCTTCGCCACCTTGAACGTCTCGCCGGATGTGCTGCGCGTGGTGGCCACCCAGGCGCGGGTCGGCACGCTGCACTTCTACCTGCCCACGCCGACGCGGTCCTACTGGGGCGACCTGCAGACCCTGGGCGGGCGGCTGCGCGCTGGCGCGGTTGATCCGTTCGGCAATGGCAGCGACGAGAACCGCCTGCTGCAGGCATGGGGCGCGGCAGGGCGCGACTTCATGGCGGTGCTGGGCAGCTATGAAGTGGTGCATCCGTCCGGTGAGATCGCAGCCTACGACGATCCCGAAGACGACGCGCGCCCGGACATGGCGCACGGCGGCCTGTCCGACAGCCTGCTGCACCGCCTGCAGCGCGACCTGTTCCACCGCCGCGCGCAACCGGCCGGTGCGCTGCGCCCGGGGCTGCTGCGCAACGACCCCAGCCTGCAGGTGCATGCCTGCCACACCCGCCTGCGCGAACTGCAGGTGCTGCACGACCAGCTGCGTGCGCTGCTGCAGGACCCGCGCTTCGATCCGCCGCTGCAGGCCCGCGACATCGCGGTGCTGGCACCGGACATCGACCCCTACGTGCCGTACCTGGAAGCGGTGTTCGGCGGTCGCAGCGGTGGCGACGACCACATTCCCTACGCCCTGGCCGATACCAGTCCGCTGACCGGCGAACCACTCGCCGATGTGTTCGTGCACCTGCTGGGATTGCCGGTCTCGCGCTTTGGCCTCAATGAAGTGCTGGACCTGCTGGCGAGCGCCCCGCTGGCCGAAGCGGCCGGGCTGGATGCGGCCGCGTTCGACCGCCTGCACGACTGGCTGCAGGCCGCCGGTGCGCGCTGGGGCTTGAGTGCGGCGCACCGCGCGCAGCACCAGGCACCGGACGACGATGCCTACACCTGGCAGTTCGCGCTGGACCGCCTGCTGCTGGGCCATGCCAGCGGCAGCGACGGCGACATCGCCGGGGTGGCGCCGTGGCCGGAGCTGGAAGGCAGCGCGCTGGATGCGCTGGACCGCCTGCTTCGGCTGATGCGGGTACTGGCCCGTTACCAGCGCGCACTGGGCGAGGCGCTGACACCGGCGCACTGGCGCCAGCGCCTGCTGGCCATGCTGGATGCGCTGTTGCCCGAGGCACCGGAAGCGGCCAGCAGCCAGCGCGCGCTGGAACGCCTGCGCAAGCTGATCAACGAGTTTGCCCGCGACCCCGAACGCGCCGGGTTCAACGGGACGGTACCGCCAGAGGTAGTGCGCGCACATTTCGCCGGCGCCTTGAGCGAGGCCGACACGCGCGCGCCGCTGCTCACCGGTGGCATCAGCTTCGGGCGGATGGTGCCGATGCGGCTGCTGCCGTTCCGGGTGATCTGCGTGCTCGGCCTGAACGATGGCGATTTCCCGCGCCGCGACCCGGCCGCCGGGCTCAACCAGCTCACTGCCGAACTGGGTACCGACAAGCGCCGCCACGGCGACCGCTCGCTGCGCGAGGACGACCGTTTCCTGTTCCTGCAGCTGTTCGCCTCCGCGCAGGACGTGTTCTACCTGAGCTACCTGGGCGCCGATCCGCGCGATGGCAGCGTGCGCGAGCCCTCGGTGCTGGTGAGCGAGCTGATCGATGCCGCCGCCGAATACCATGAGGATCCTTCAGCGTCGGCAAAGCAGCTGACCGTGCGCCATTCGCTGCAGCCTTTCTCGCCGGCCGCGTTCGGTGGCGGCGATGAGCCGCGCCGTTTCAGCTACCGCCAGCAGTGGCACCCGGCCGCCGGGTCGCTGGGCAGCGTCCGCCGCGCGCCGCCGGCGTGGTTCGAGCAGGCGCTGGCGCCGCTGGAGCAGGAGGGCACGCCCGAACTCCCGCTGGACGCGCTGCGCCGCTTCCTGGTCGATCCCGCCGGGCAGTTCCTGTCGCAGCGGCTGGGCCTGCGCCTGCCCGATGACCTGACCACCGCCGACGACCTGGAGCCACTGGTGCTGGCCGGCCGGGGACTGGAACAGCGCCTGCTGCAGCACGCGGTGATCGAGGCGACCCTGCAGGGCGATGACACCCCTCTCTATGCACGCCTGCGCGCCCGCGCGCTGCTGCCGTCCGGCGCACTGGGCGAACGCCAGTTCCAGGCCCTGCAGGAGCAGACCCGCCCGTATGCGCTGGCACTGGCCCAATGGCGCGGCGACAGCGACGCCGACAGCCGCCGCTATGAGGTGGAGATTGATGGCGTGCGCCTGCATGGGCGGGTGGACGACATCCACCCGCAGGGCATCGTGCGCCTGCGCGCGGGCAGCTTGAACGGCCCGGCGGCGATCCGGCATGGGCTGGACTGGCTGCTGGCCAACGCCGCCGGCGATGCGCTGGCGCTGGTCGAATTCCACGACGGCGGCGACGACGGGGTAGGGCCGCACGTGCTGCCGGCAGTGCCCGCGCCCACCGCCAGGGCGGCGCTGCAGGCGCTGCTGCAGCTGCGCCGCGACGGCATGCGCGCGCCCCTGTTGTACGGTCCGTACACCGCCTGGACGCTGTACCGCGCGCCGGCCGCCAAGCGCGAAAGCGAAGGCTGGGCGCAATGGCATGGCGGCGAACGCCGCTGGGGCGAAGCCAGCGGCGATGCGGTGCAGCTGGCCCTGCGCGGCCGCGATCCCTTCGCCGACGCAGACAGCTATCAACAGCTGCTGCACACCAGCTTCGTGGTGTTCAGTGCGGTCCGCGAGGGCCGGGTGTTCCAGGGCTTCAGCGAAGAAGGAGCCGTGGCATGAGCGGGCTGATGCTGCAGGACGACCCGTACCTGTCGCTGCCGCTGGACGGCGTGCGCCTGATCGAGGCCAGCGCCGGCACCGGCAAGACCTTCACCCTGGCCACGCTGTTCACCCGGCTGGTGGTGGAGCAGGGTTACCGCATCGGCCAGATCCTGGCGGTGACCTTCACCGACGCGGCCACCCAGGAACTGCGCAAGCGCATCCGCGAGCGCCTGGCGCTGGCCGCGCAGCTGCTGGCGCGCGCACCGGCCGCCGACGACGCACCCGAGGTGCAGCTGACCCGCTACCTGCTGCAGCGCGAACTGGCGCTGGGCCGGGAAACACCCGCAGCGTTGGCCCAGCGCCTGCAGACCGCCGCCGATGAGATCGACCTGGCCTCGATCTTTACCATCCATGGTTTCTGCACCCGCGTGCTGCGCGAGCACGCGCTGGAAAGCGGGCATACCTTCGACCCGCCCACGCTGCTGCCCAGCGAACGCGAACTGCACGACCAGCTGGCGGCCGACCTGTGGCGCGTGCACGCCAACGACCCGGCCACGGTGGATGCGTTGACCCGGTTGTGGTCCGCGCCCGATGCGCTGGCGCGCGACCTGTCGGCGCTGATCAAGCCGTTACCCCTGCTGCCCACGTTGCCGCAACAGCATCTGCAGGATCCCAGCTCCGCGCTGCAGGTGGCCGCCGAGGCGCTCGTCAGTGCGATCGACGCGCACGTCGACGCCGCCCAGGCCAGCATCGCCAATGCCTTCGAGCGCAAGCTCTTCGACGGTCGCCGCGCGCGCCGGCCCAGCTTCGACAAAGCCTTTGCCGAGCTGCTGGCCGGTCGTGCGACGCGCACCTGGCCGCGCGGTGCCACCTCGCACCTGGGCAAGCTGCTGCCGGTGGCCCTGCTCGGGTTCTGCAAGGAGGACCAGCAGGGCCATTGCCCGGCCTCGCCGCTGTTCGATGCGCTGCAGACCTGGTGGCACGCCGCCGATGCCTACGACCAGTGGCTGCGCCAGCAGGCGCTGCTGCTGCTGCACAAGCTGCGCGGGCAGGCCCGTGCGCGGCTGGACGAACTCAAGCGGGTCGGCCGCGTGCAGACCTATGATGACCTGATCGACGGCGTGGCCGCCGCACTGGAGGGCCCGCACCGCGCGTCGCTGGTGCGGCAGTTGCGCGCACAGTACGCCATTGCGCTGGTGGATGAGTTCCAGGACACCGACGACCGCCAGTGGGGCATCTTCCAGCGCGTGTTCGGCGATTCGCCCGAAACCCGCGACGCCGGGCTGGCGCCGGCGCTGTTCCTGATCGGCGATCCCAAGCAGGCCATCTACGGCTTCCGCGGCGGCGATATCCACACCTACCTCAAGGCCAAGCGCGAAGCAGAGGCCGCACCGGCGTTGAACCGCAACTTCCGCTCGCGCCCCGGCGTGCTGCGCGCGCTGCAGGCGTTGTACCAAGCCGCCGGCGAGCGCGCGTTCCTGGAAGCGGACATCGCCTTTGAACCGGTGCTGCCGGGCAGTACCCGCAGCGATGCCGATTTCCTGCGCGATGGCCAGCCCGCACCCGGGCTGACCCTGCGCCTGCTGCGCAGTGACGATGGTGCTGACTTCAAGGCAGACCCCTCGCGCCAGCAGGCCACCGACGCCTGCGTGGCCGCGATCCACCAGGTGCTGCTGGAGGGTCGCGAAGGCCGCGCGCTGCTGCGCGGGCAGCCGGTGCAGCCAGGCGACATCGCAGTGCTGGTGCGCCGCCACCACGAAGCCACCCGCATCCAGCGCGCGCTGAGCGCGGTGGGCATTCCGGCGGTGGCTGCCGGCAAGCAGAGCCTGTATGCGACCGCCGAAGCCCGCGAGCTGCGCGTGCTGCTGCTGGCCCTGCTGCAGCCGGCCGATGAAGGCCGCCTGCGCGCGGCGCTGGCGACCGTGCTGCTCGGCGAAAACGCCGCCTCCATCGACGCGATGGAGCGCGACGGTGACCCGCAGCGTGCGTTCCAGACCCGGCTGCTGCTGTGGCGGGAACGCTGGCTGCGCGGCGGGCCGTTCGCGGTCATCGCCGACCTGTGCGCCGAACACGCCGAGCGCCTGCTGGGCCTGCTGGATGGCGAACGCCGGCTCACCAATTACCTGCAGCTCGGTGAGCTGCTGCAGCAGGCCGCGGGCCAGGCGCTGGGCATGCACGGCCTGCTGGACTGGCTGCAGGTGCAGATGGCACACGCCGACCAGGACGACGAACAACAGCTGCTGCGGCTGGAATCGGATGCGCGCCGGGTGCAGATCATCACCCTGCACAAGAGCAAGGGCCTGGAGTATCCGCTGGTGTTCCTGCCGTTCGTGGGCATCGACAGCGGTGGCGGCAACACCGACTCCAACTGCACCGTGTACGCCGACGGTCGCCGCGAGCTGCATTGGAAGCTGGACAGGGACGACGCCTGGAGCGCGGCCAGCGAGCGCAGCGCACAGGAGCAACGCGCTGAAGACGCGCGCCTGCTGTATGTGGGCCTGACCCGCGCCGAGCACGCGTTGTGGATCGCGGCCGGCGACCTTGCCGGGCTGGCGAAGACGCGTCTGGCGCCGATGTTGTCCGACCTGGAAGCGCTGCGCGCGCACCCGGACATCGCGGTGATCGAAGGCCCGGTGGAGCCACGCCCGGCGCAGCTGCCAGTGCAGCGCGAAGGCGAGCTGCCGCCGGTGCGCGCGATCACCCGGCGGGTGCCGCATGACTGGTGGGTGTACAGCTTCACCCAGCTGGCCCACGCCGATGCCGGCCACGACACCGACGCGGTGGCTACCGAAGCCCCAGCGCCGGCTGCCGACGAACCGGCCGGCGTGGAACTGCCGCTGGAGGTGGAACCGCCCGCGCCCGGGGAGCCGCAGCCGGAGATCGACCCGCGCTTCATGGGCAGCCGCTTCGGCAACGTGCTGCACGATGCACTGGAGAACACCGATTTCGCGGGCTGGGCCGAGTGGCGCTCGGGCGACCCGGCACCGGGCGATGAGGCCGAGGTGCTGCGCGAATCGCTGCGCAGCGAAGGCTACGCCGATGCCGACCTGGATGACGGCGTGGCGGTGCTGGTGCCGCTGGTCGGCCAGACCCTGACCGTGCAGCTGCCCGAAGGCGGCGCGCTGCACAGCGTGCCGCTGCACGACAGGCGGGCCGAGATCGAATTCCACTTCGCCATGCAGCCCACCGCGGTGCCGGCGCTGCTGCAGCTGCTGCACCACCACGGGCTGGTGCCGGACCGCCGCGGCTTTGGCACGCGACGCCAGCTCGAGGGGCTGATGACCGGCAAGATCGACCTGACTTACGTGCGCGACGGACGCTGGTATGTCCTCGACTACAAATCCAATCGCTTGCCCGGCTACGACGCCGCGCGCCTGGCGGCCGCCATGCAAAGCAGCGAGTACGACCTGCAGGCCTTGATCTACACCGTGGCACTGCATCGCTGGCTGCGCTTCCGGCTGGGTAGCCGCTACACACAGGAGCGCGACCTGGGCGGCATCCGCTATCTGTTCTGCCGCGGCCTGGAAGCGGGACGCGCGGACGCACCCGGCGTGCATGCGCAGCGCTTTGCCCCGGCCCTGGTCGAGGCGATGGATGCACTGTTTGCAGGCGGCCCCGAGAAGCACGCCGAACTGGTGGCACGCGCGCGGGGTGAGGCATGAGCCTGCTCGACGCACTGCTGAAGCAGGGCACCCTGCGCACGCTCGACCATGCGCTGGCGCAGAGCCTGCGCCGGCTGCAGCCGGATACGCCGGATGCGGTGCTGGCCGCCGCCGCGCTGGCCTCGCTGGCGGTGGCGCAGGGCCACGCCGGCGTCGACCCGGCAGCGCCCCGTCGGTTGGTGGATGCCGAGCTGGACTGGCCTTCGCCGGACACATGGCTGGCGCAGCTGCGTGCATCGCCGTGGGTGGCATCGCCCGACAGCGACGACGCGCTGGCCGCCGATGCACCGCTGGTGCTCGAACACGGCCTGCTGTACCTGCGCCGTTACCGCGAATACGAACGCCGCTTGGCACTCGGCCTGCAGCGCATCGCCGCGCATTCCTTGCCGGCGCACGATGCGGGCGGGCTCGCCCCGCTGTTCGCCCAGCTGTTCCCGCAGGCGCTGGAGGGCATCGACCACCAGGCGCGCGCGGCTGCAGTGGCGCTGCGCCATCCGCTGGTGCTGGTCACCGGTGGCCCCGGTACCGGAAAGACCACCACCATCGCGCGCCTGCTGGTGCTGCTGGCCGCGCAGGCGCAGCAGGCCGGTGCGGCCCTGCCACGGGTTGCACTGGCCGCCCCCACCGGCCGCGCCGCCGAGCGTATGGCCGACAGCCTGCGCCAGGCGCTGCAGCGGCTGCGCCTGGTCGGTGTCGCGTCCGAACTGGCCGAGGCCATGCCGACCACCGGAGCGACCCTGCACCGGCTGCTGGGCGTCATTCCCGATTCGCCACGCTTCCGCCACCACGCAGACAACCCGCTGCCGTACGACATCGTGGTAGTGGACGAGGCCTCGATGATCGACCTGCCGCTGATGACCAAGCTGGTCGAAGCGGTGGCCAGCGGCACCCGGCTGGTGCTGCTGGGCGACCCGGACCAGCTGCCGTCGGTGGAAGCCGGCGACGTGCTCAGCGCGATCCTGCAGGCGAGCGGCGACGGCTTGGGCACCCAGGCGGATGACGCGGCCGCGCTGCGCCCGCTGCTGGCCGCCCCTGCGC
>NZ_CAUQPH010000120.1:0-11411 GCF_963519925.1 uncultured Stenotrophomonas sp.
CTGGAAGCCGGGGCGGCGATGGCCGCGCGGCAGGCGCTGGCCGCCCTCGGCCAGGCGCAGCTGATCGGGCTGTGGCAGCGCTTCTTCGAACGCCCGGTGGCGCAGGTGCTGCTCACCCACGACGACCTGCGCAACCGCCGCCGTTACCTCAATGCGCGCGCCACGCTCAACGAACTGCTGCGGCTGGGCACGTTACCGGTGGTGAACGAGAATGACACGGTCTCGGTGGACGAGCTCAAACTCGGCGACAACGACAACCTGGCCGCCACCGTGGCCGCGCTGATCGACGCCGATATCCTGTTCATCGCCACCGACATCGACGGCCTGTACAGCGCCGACCCACGTCGCGACCCGCAGGCGCAGCCGGTCCACGACGTGCCCGAACTCACCACCGCAGTGCTGGCCATGGCCGGCGGTGCGGGCAGCGGTGCCGGCACCGGCGGCATGCACACCAAGCTGGAAGCGGCGGCCAAGGCCGGGCGCGTGGGCATCGACACCTGCCTGTTCAATGGCCGCGACGCCGACGTGGTGCGTGCGCTGGCGCAGGGCCGGCTGTTCGGCACCCGCATCCATGCCGGGCAGAGCCGTGACGCCGCCCGTAAGTACTGGCTGCGGCATGCGCCGCTGGAAGCCGGCGCGATCGTGGTCGACGAAGGGGCGGCGGCCGCGCTGCGCGACAAGGGCGCTTCGCTGCTGCCGGGCGGCGTGACCGGTGCGGAAGGTGATTTCCGTCGCGGCGACATGGTGCAGGTGCGGTTGCGCACCGCCAGTGGCGAGGTGACCCTGGCGCGTGGCGTCAGCCAGTATTCGGCCAGCGACATCCGCCGCGTCGCCGGGCGGCATTCGCGCGACATCGAGGGCGTGTTGGGCTACAACTACGGTGGCAACGTGATCCACCGCGATGACCTGGTCTTGATCTGACCGACGTCCCGTAGAGCCACGCCCTGCGTGGCTGCACTGCCGGACGAAGCCGCTGCACCGCGCAGCCACGCAGGGCGTGGCTCTACGCCGAATATGATGAGGAGGTCAGGATGGTTGCCAGCCCCACAATGGATATCCGCACACAAGCACTCGCTTGCCGCGACGCCGCGCAGGTCCTGGCGCAGCTGTCGTCCGAGGCCAAGGCCGCGCTGCTGACGGCCATGGCCGACGCGCTGGACGCTGACGCCGACGCCATCCTGGCCGCCAACGCACGCGACCTTTCCGCCGCCACGGAGAAGGGCACCGGCAGCGCCATGCTTGATCGCCTGGCACTGAACCCCGCGCGCCTGGCCGGAATCAGCGCCGCGCTGCGTGAGGTGGCCGCACTGCCCGATCCGGTCGGCATCGTCACCCGCGACGATGTGCGCCCCAATGGCATCCGCGTGCAGAAAGTGCGGGTGCCGCTGGGCGTGATCGCGATGATCTACGAAGCGCGTCCGAACGTGACCGCCGACGCCGCCGCGCTGTGCATCAAGGCCGGCAACGGGGTGATCCTGCGGGGCGGTTCCGAAGCCCTGCATTCCAACACCGCGATTGCCGCAGCACTCAAGCGCGCCCTGCGCGAGGCCGGGCTGTCCGATGCCGTGCTCACCCTGGTCGACGACCTGCGCCGTGAAACCATGCTGGCGCTGCTGCAGCTCAACGACATCGTCGACCTGGCCATTCCGCGCGGTGGGGAAGGCTTGATCCGCTTCGTCGCCGAGCACGCCCGCGTGCCGGTGATCAAACATTACAAGGGGGTGTGCCACCTGTACGTGGACCGTGCCGCCGACCTGGACAAGGCCATCGGGTTGCTGGTGGACGGCAAGTGCAGCCGCCCGTCGGCCTGCAATTCGCTGGAAACGCTGCTGGTCCACGCCGACGTCGCCGCCGCATTCCTGCCCCGGGCCGCGGCCGCGCTGCGCGATCGCGGCGTCGAACTGCGCGCCGATGACCGCGCGCGGCAGTGGCTGCCGGATGCAACGACCGCCACGGCAGACGACTACGCCGCTGAATACCTCGACCTGATCCTGGCGGTGCGCGTGGTCGATGACCTGGAGCAGGCACTGGCCCACATCCAGCGCTACAGCTCGGACCACACCGAGGTGATCGCAAGCGACGATCCGGCGGCCGCAGCGCGTTTCGTGCAGGCGCTGCGCTCGGCGGTGGTGATGGTCAACGCGTCTTCGCGCTTCTCCGACGGTGGCGAACTGGGCCTGGGCGCGGAAATCGGCATTTCCACCACGCGGCTGCACGCCTACGGCCCGATGGGGCTGGAAGCGCTGACCGTGGAGCGCTTCGTGGTGCATGGCGAAGGGCAGGTGCGGCAGTAACCTGCCGCACCTCCCATACGTGAACCCCGGAGTCCGTCAGTACGCCGCGTAGGCGATCCGGCGGTTCTTCGCGCGTCCTTCTTCGGTACTGTTGTCGGCGACCGGCTCGTCGGCGCCGACGCCGCGCGCCGCCAGCTGGCTGGCCGGCACGCCCTTCTTCACCAGTGCGGTGGACACCGCCTGCGCACGCTGCTCGCTCAGTTTCTGGTTGAGCACAGGGTTGCCGGTGTTGTCGGTGTGGCCGACGATTTCCACCTTCATGCTTGCCGGTGCACCCAGGATCGCGGTCGCCGCCCGGTCGATGGTCGACAGGCTGCTGGTGGTGAGCTGGGCGGAGTTGTTGTCGAAGGTGAGCGAGGTGCGATTCAACGCGGCGGCCAGGTCGGTGGCGCCATAGCCGGGCTTGAGGTTGTCCAGCGCCGCGATGCCCTTGTCGTACAGGCCATCGATCTGCACGTTGCCCAGCCGCGACTGGAACAACTGGCTGACCTCGGCGCGCGTGTCGATCGGCAATGCCGACGTGTCCAGTGTGAGCGCGTCACCCTTGAGGTCGAACTTCAATCCGTCGGCCTTCAGCGCGGGCGCCGCCAGCATCGCCTTGAGCGGATCCAGCCACGAGGCCGCCGGAATGCCGGGATCCACCCCGATGTTGGCGGTCACGTTCTTCTGCCCATACGCCCCCGCTGCCGCCCCCAGCAGCCCGGCTTTTTCCGCGACGGTGGCGACCGTGCCCTTGAGGTCGACCTTGCCGCCGGCGTTGCTGAACGACAGGGTCGGTGCGCTGACCGTGGCGGCCAGGTTGCTGGTCGGGGTGGCAGGCGCTGGCGTGTCCAGCACGCGGCGTGACTGCCAGCCGCAGTAGGCCAGCGCCAGCAGGGCCAGCAGCGGCAGCAGCCAGCGCCAGAGGCGGAACGGTTTCCTGCGCGAGGGGGGCGCGCTGGCCAGGCCGGCGAAGTTGGCCGGCAGTGACGCCGGCATGGCACCGCCGGAGGTGATCGTACGCAGGACCATCGGCAGCGCGGTGGCCAGCAGCGGAGCGATCGTTTTCGCACCGACGCCGGATTTTTCCCCGAGTTCCTGCAGGTCATTCTCGCCCAGCGCCCTGCGGACCTGGCCGGAGTCGATGGCGCGCATGCTCGGCGAGCCGGACAGCCAGCTCTTGGCGATATCGCCCAGGCCAGCCTGCTCGAACCTGCCTACCAGGCCGGAAATGCCCCCGGGCTGCTTGAAAATGTAACTGGCCACCACCCCGATGAAGCGGCGGGAATTCGAGCCAAGGCCGGTCGCGCGGGCGACTTCATCGACCAGAGTTTCGATAGACGACATGATGTATCCCCTCACAATGAATGTGCGGGATGTCTCCGAGGCGGAGCGTACGCCCGGCCGGGGTCAGTGATGTGAAGAAATCTACACATCACCCCAGGCGCTGTTCGGTCAACCCCACCGGTCGGGCCATGTCGTCCATGTGCAGGGTCACCGACTTGCCTGCGCTCAGCTGCGCTGCCAGTGCCGGGCTCGCGCCCAGGTTGTGGGCGATTTCTTCCAGCGACACATCCGCGCGCGCATTGCGCCGGTCCTTCCCGGCGAAACGCATGCGGTTGTATTCGGCCCATGCGACCAGCAGCACTGAACAGCACACCAGCATCACCGGCAGCGCGATGACGATGAACGGGTCCACGCTCTGCTTGTATTCGTACAGCTGCAGCCACGCCAGCCGCCCGCCGAGCAGCCAGGAAATGGCGGTGATCAACGGCGCCCAGAGGTAGAAATAGAACCCCCAGAACGCGATGGTGACAAACCCCCACGCGGTGCGCTGCAGCCGCGGCTGCTGGCGCGTCTTGCGGATCAGGCGGGAGTCGTAGCGGCGGGTCGGCCTGGAAGCGTTCATCGTATACCCCGGTCAGGACTGACCCAGATCGCGCGCTTGCCACGACGCTTCAACAGCGTCTTGGGCAGTGCCACCAGGGTCGTGAACAGACTGATGAGCCAGTACGCCATCGGGTACCAGATCACCCAGAAGTAATTACGTCCAATATGCGTTTCGTAACGGCGGTCGATGATCAGGCTGCTCGCGAACTGCAGCAGGCACACCAGCGCCAGGATCACGCCGTGCCATTGCGGCAGCAGCGTGGCGATGTACAGGTCCTGCGGCAGCGGGATGAACTTGCCCAGCGCCCACAGCACGATGATGGCCAGCATCGTGTACGCCCACAGCACGCTGAACATGTATTCCAGCAGCACACCCCACATGCGCCGCTTGCGCCAGTCGAACAGCGAGCGACCGTGCCGCAACAACACTTCCACGCCGCCCTGCGCCCAGCGCAGGCGCTGCCGCCACAGCCCCTTCAGTGTTTCCGGCATCAGGATGAAGCACAGCGCGTTCGGCTCGTAGCGGATGTCCCAATGGTCGATCTGCAGCCGCCAGCTGATGTCGATGTCTTCGGTGATCATGTCATCGGCCCAGTAGCCGATGCGGTGCAGCGCGGTGCGGCGGAAGCCGGCGATCACCCCGGAAATGGTGAAGATGCGCCCGTACACGCGCTGCGCGCGCTTGATCATGCCGATGATCGAGGAGAACTCGGCCACCTGCAGCCGCCCCAGCAGGGTGGAGCGGTTGCGGATGCGCGGGTTGCCGGTCACCGCGCCCACGCGTGGGCCCGAGGTCAGGTGCCAGACCATCCAGTGGGTGGCGTGCTCTTCCAGCATCGCATCGCCATCGATGCACACCAGGTATTCCGAACGCGCCGCCAGCGCGCCCATGCGCAGCGCATTGGCCTTGCCCAGGTTGCGGTCCAGGTGCACCACGCGCAGCCGCGGGTGCTCGGCGGCCATCGCATCCAGGCGTGCGCCGGTGTCGTCGCGACTGCCATCGTTGATCGCGATCACCTCGAAATCCGGATAGTTCTGCGCCAGCGCCGCGCCCAGCGTGTCGGCCAGGTTGTCGGCCTCGTTGTGGCACGGGATCAGGATCGACGCGAACGGGTAGCTGTCCATCGGCGGCGGGTCGTCGCGCAGCCGTGCCTTGCGCTCGCGACGGAAGAAGTAATACAGCCCTCCGGACATCCAGAAGAACGCCATCACCATCGGGTAGAAGAAGGCGAACTGGAACAGCAGGTAGAGGAGCGGATGCATGGCGGCCTCACTTTTCCTCGTACGGGAAGGTGCGTGCCGACATGGCCGCGCGCGCATCGTAGGTGGACGGCTTCCCGGCAATGAAGTCGTCCGGGTACCAGGCGAAATGACGCACGCCCTGCGCCTGCAGGCGCCGGATCTGCGCGCGCAGGCGTTCGCCGGAAATCGGCGTCTGCGTGCGCCAGTCCACCGTCTGCAGTTCGAACATCGTCTGCGACAGGCCGGGGTCGTGCTCGCGCACGGCCACCACCAGCCGGTCCAGCCACTTCTCCGGGTTGCGGCTGCCTTCCATCCACGGCATCGCCATCAGCGCGGTGTGGTCGTAGGCCTTGTTGAACAGGTCCAGGCGCTGCGCGAACCAGCTCGCGCTCTGCGGCTGCAGCACCGGCTGCGCGTACAGGTTGCGCACCGTGGCCAGCTTCGGGCGCCAGCGCTGCGCGGCGCCGCGCAGTTCCAGGGTGAAGTCGATCAGCGCCTGGGTGCGCGCGCCATCGTCGCCTTCCTGCGGCAGGTTGGCCAGTTCGGTGTCGCGCAGGTAGGCATCGTCGTGGAACAGCAGGCCCTCGAAGTACGAGTTGATCGCCAGGTCTTCGTAGATGTCGTCGATGATGTGACGCACCCGGGGGTTGGTGAAGTCCAGGCGGAAGATGCCGTCGCTTTCCGGGCTCTCGATCGCCAGCGCCTTGCGGATCGCCGGATCCTTGAGTTCATAGCCCAGTACCGGCAGCCACGCGTATACCTTCACCCCGGCGCGGGTCTTGAGCTGCCAGGCCACGCGGTTGAACAGGTCCGCGCGCATCGGCAGGTGCCGGTTGGGGAAGTACAGCGCATCGGCCGAACCGTTGCCGTCCGGGTCGGCGAAGGCCTGCAGGAACACGTGGGTCGGGCCGATCTTCTTGACCCGTTCGAGCAGCGCGTCGAGGTTCTTCGCCTGCTGCGCCGGGTTGGTGTCGTACACCGCGTCCAGGTCGATCTGCAGGGCGCGCATGCCGTCGCGTTCGACGTCGCGGCGCAGCTCATAGGCCAGCTGGGTCACCGGCGGGTTGCCGGTCACCAGCAGGCGGGCCAGGCCGTGCAGGTCGCGGGTCACCGGCGTGCTGCGGCCTTCCAGGTCGAAGGACACCGGCATGCCCAGTTCTTCGGCGATGCGGTTGCTCATCGCGTTGTAGGCCGCATACGGCCACACGATCGCCTTCGGACTCACCCCTACGTTGTCCTGGATGCGCTTGACGCTCAGGCCCAGGTCGGCACGCAGCCGTGCTTGGTACTCGGCTTCGGTTTCGTAGCGCTGCGTGGCCGGGTCGTAGGTGCGGGTGATCACCGCCGGGGTTGAATTGCCCTGCGGGTTGGACTGCACGCCGTGGTGCAGGTTGTCGGTGTGGCTGGCCAGTTCGACCAGGCCGCTGCGCTGCATCTCGCGCAGCTGTTCCCAGGTCAGGAAGTCGTCGCGGGTGAATGGGCGGTAGCCGTAGTCGATCTGGCGGCCGGCGGGCATGTCCACGTAGTCGGTGATCACCGCTACCAGCGCCGGATAGTTGTAGGCGCGCAGCAGCGGGAACACCTTGCTGTACACGCTGCGCAGGCCGTCATCGAAGGTCAGCAGCACCGGCTTCGGGGGCAGCGGCGTGCCGCCCTGCGAGGCGGTGATCAGCTGCGACAGCGACACCGGGTGGTAGCCGTGCGCCGACAGCCAGTCCAGGTGCGCGGCGAAGTTCTGCGTGCTCACCGAGTACGCGTCCGGGTCGCCCTTGGTGGCCACGTCATCGCGGATGTCGTGGTAGCTGAGCACCAGCAGGCCGTTGTCGGCCGAGTCCAGTACCAGCGGGGCGGCGTGCGCACTGCCGCACACGGCCAGCACGGCCAGCAGCAGCCAGGAAGTAAAACGCTTCAAGTCCATGTGTCGCATCTCATTGTCCCCAGCGCAGGCCGGCATCGAGGCCGATGTGTCGTTCACGGTTGCCGTCGTAGACCGGCCGCGACCAGCTGATGCCGTATTCGAAGATCCGGCCATCGGCCAGCTGCCACTCGTGGCGATACTCGGCCGACGGCACCAGCGCACTGCCAAAACCCTGCTGCCAGTAATTGCCCAGCGACACGGTCAGGCGGTGGCGGAAATGCCGCTCGTAGTGGCGCCACAACTGCTGGTCCACGCGCAGGCCGATTTCCGCCGAACGGTCTTCGGACGGATTGAAGTAGGGCACGTCGTCACGGCTGCCGCGGCTGGCGTACAGGCTGCCCAGGCCATCCAGCAACAGGGTGGGGCGGGTGAGCAGGCGCTGTTCGATGCTGGTGCTGAGCGTGTCGCGGCGGTTGCCGTCGTCGTAGCGGAACTGGCTGGCGCCTGCGCTCCAGTGGGTGAGCTCGTTGCGGCGGTAATCCACCGCCAGTGCCACGCTGTCGGCGGTGATGCCGGAAATGCGCGCCTGCAGCGAGGCGTCGGCGGCGTTGCGTGCCGCCGTCACGCCGGCGTGCCAGGTATCGCTGAACTGCCAGCCGAACCCGGCGCTGAGCCCGGTATCGCCGATGTGGTCATTGGCGCGGGTGACGAACAGTTCGGCGTCGGCGCGGCCGAAGCGGTAGCGCGTGCCCAGCCCCACCCACAGCGGGCGGATGGTCTGGTCCTGGAAATCCACGCTGCGGCGGTCGGCGAAGGTCACCACGCGCCAGCGGTCGTCGATCACCGGCGACTGCAGTTCCACGCCGTAACGCGCATCGTCGTTGCCCAGCGGCGAGGTGCCACCGCCGCCTTCGCTGCGGCCGCCCTCGGCGTACGCATGCAGCTGCCAGCCGCGGTGAGCCTTCCAGCTGCGGTCCATGCGCTGCACCGAGGACTGGTTGGGGTAGCGTTCCAGCAGTGAATCGTGGATCGGCCGGGCCAGGTCATCGCGCTGCAGCTGCACGTAGGCGTCGTACTGGCCCAGGCGCGCCGAGACGTCGCGCGGGTCCAGCGTGTTGGCGATGCTGTAGCGCTCCAGCGCCCGCCGCGGCCAGCCGCGCATCATGTAGACGTTGCCCAGCGACGACTGCGTGCCGCCGTTGGCCGGCGCCAGTTCCACCATCTTTTCCAGATCGTGCTGGGCGGTGCGAAGGTCACCGCTGTAGGCGCGGATCATCGACAGGTTGAGGTCGGCCTCATACCGTGGCCAGTTGGCGTACGGGGCGCGTGCGCCCTTGGCCCAGCGCCACGCCGGCTCCTGCGCCTGCCACTGGGTGAGCACGTTGATGGCGGTATCGGCGCGCTCGCTCTCCAGGTGCGCGTAAGCGAGCTCCGAATGCACTTCGGAGCGGCCCGGGTCGGCCTTGAGTGCCGCTTCCAGCACCGGAATGGCTTCGTCGGGGTGCTGGCTGGCCATCAGCGAATCGCCGACCGCCGCCATCAGGTAGTTCGGCACCTCATGGCCTTCGGCGAGCAGGGCGCGGTATTCGTCGCGCAGCTGTTCGTGGCGGCCCAGCCGGTTGAGCAGGATCAGCCGGTCGTAGCGGATGCGCAGCGGTGCGGTCTGCACGGTCAGGCCATCGCGCTTTATGTACTGCTCCATCTGCGCCAGCGCGGCTTCGGCCTCGTCCAGGCGGGTGTCTTCGCTGGCCCCGTAGGCCAGGCTCCAGCCGACCCGCTTGGCCAGGTAGTTGGCTTCGAAACGCTGCTTCTGCGCGTCGTCGAACAGGTCCGGGCGGGCCTGGTACAGCTGCCACGCGCGGTGGGCATTGCCGATGTCCGACAGGGTCAGCACCTGCAGGCGATAGAGCAGCTCGTCGTCGGGCGCATCCACCCGGGCACGCTCGATCGCGGCAAGCGCGTCAAGCCAGCGCGCCTGGTCACGATAGGTGCTGATTTCCGCCAGGTGTTCTGCCCGTGAGGTGGCCGCCCAGGCGGGCGGAGCGGTCAGGCAGAGTGCGGCGCATACCAAGCCGACGCAGAGCGCCAGCGGCCGATGCTTGTACATGGAACCCCCGGGAGCATCCCTTCAGAGAATCTACTTGTGCGTGGAAATGTGACGCACATCACATGCCAATCGTGCACGATCGAGTGTTTGTATACAAATTGTTAAAGCGCAATACGGCCTCCGCAACTGTCAAAACAGGCGTAATGGGCACTGCAAGTTGTTGATTGAAAAGACCATCCGGTCGCCGCCACGGCGCTGTGCCCGGGTCTGGATACCCTGAAACCGTTCATCGGGCCCCGGGTCGCGCAGCGCCCGGAATCCCGGTCAGCCGTCCCAGCCGCCAGGCGGGTCAGTTTCCGACACGCTACGTCACAAGGTGCGCAGAATCCGTGATGCGTGCGACGAAAACGCACGCTCCCCGGTGTACGTCACCAGACGTCTTCCAGCTTCTGCGGTTTGCACGCCACCCACGACGCGCACAGCAGCACCAGCGCGCACACCAGCAGGAAGCCGAACGGCAGATACCAGGCGCCGCTGATCGCGTGCAGCCAGCCGAACAGGAACGGCCCCAGGCAGCTGAAGGCATAGCCCACGCCCTGCATGAAGCCCGACAGCGCCGCCGAACCGGCCGGGGTGCGGGTGCGCAGGTTGATCAGGGTCAACGCCAGCGGGAAGGTCGAGGGGCCGATGCCCAGCAGCACGGCCCACAGCCACGGCGCCTGCATCGGCGCGAACAGCAGGCCGGCGAAGGCGATCAAAAACGCGCTGAACCCGACAATCACCAGCGGGAACGGGTTGCGCAGGCGCACCGCCAGGGCGGGCATGGTCAGCGACGGTACCAGCCCGAGTGCGGCGAAGATCGCCACCATGATGCCGCCGAAGGCCGGCGTGGCACCGGCTTCCACCACGATGCGCGGCAGCCAGGTGAACATCGAATAGGTCATCAGCGAGGTCATGCCGAACATCAGCGCCATGCCCCACGCCAGCGGCGTGCGCCAGACCTTGCCGTGCGGCTGCGCAGCCGGGTCGGCGGCGGTGTCCAGCGGGTCCGGGTGCGGGCGGCGGCGGGCCAGCGCGATCCAGGGCAGGGCAGCGGCCACCGCGAAGATCGACCAGATGCCCAGGGACACGCGCCAGCCGGCCTGTTCGGCCAGCGGCACTGCCATCAGCGCGGGCACCATCGTGCCCAGCTGCAGCACGGTGATGTAAAGCGTGCTCACCGTGCCCACGCGGTTGGCGAAGTAACGCTTCACCAGCGGCGGCACCACCACGTTGCCGATGCCCATGCCGGCCAGCGCCACCACCGAGCCGAACAGCAGGCTGCCCACGCCGCCGGCCATCGAGCGCAGTAGCAGGCCCACCGCCGCCAGCACCATGGCCAGCAGCGCGGTGCGCTCCAGCCCGATGCGGCGGGCCACCATCGGGGTGGTCACCCCGAACAGCGCGAACGAGGCGGTCGGCAGCATGCCCAGCACGCCGGTCATGGTGGTACCGAAGCCGAAGGTCTGGCCCAGCTGGTCGAGCAGCGGGGTGATCGAGGTCACCGCGGTGCGCAGGTTCAGCGCCGCCAGCAGGATGGCCGAAAACGCCAGCACGCGTCCGCGCAGCAGGGAAGTGGAGTGGGGGTCGGGGGTCATGGCAGGAATCTCTTGCAGGTGGCGCGGCACGTGGGGGTGCAGCGGAGTGCGGGCGCTCGGCGCAGGCCGTGAAGGACAAACGCTGCCGCATTGTACGCGCGGTAGAGCCACGCCCTGCGTGGCTGCTTCCAAACGACAAATACAAAAAAGCCCGGAGGACATGTGTCTTCCAGGCTTCAATGTGACCACTTGTATGGTCGGGGAGACAGGATTCGAACCTGCGACCTCTACGTCCCGAACGTAGCGCTCTACCAGACTGAGCTACACCCCGTAAGGAGCCGCCTATTGTATCGATCCCTCCCTTCGGCGGCAAGGGGGACCGTTTGTTCACCTTCGGATGTCGTGTTGCCACGACCTTGACAAAAAAGCCTGGAAACCGTGTTTCCAGGCTTCAATGCGACCACCGGAGTGGTCGGGGAGACAGGATTCGAACCTGCGACCTCTACGTCCCGAACGTAGCGCTC
>NZ_CAUQPH010000121.1:0-11040 GCF_963519925.1 uncultured Stenotrophomonas sp.
TAGGCTTGTCAAAAACATCCATGTTTTTGACAGTCCCTACGGGGGCTACCCGCCGCCCGCCCCCATACAGGGTCGTGTGCGGTGGGGAAAAGCAGGCAGCCATGCGGGATGTGCTGGTAGGGTCGGTTCCCAAACGACCGCCCGGAACCCAACCACGTCCGGTGACGCATGAAAACGATCGTCGCCGCGCTCTACCGCGGCTGTTTGATCGGCAATACCAACCGGAACGTCGACCCCACGCCCGGGGTGCTGTCCAGGTCGATGCGGCCGTGGTGCTTGTTGATGATGCTGTAGGAGATCGACAGGCCCAGGCCGGTGCCGCTGCCGACCGGCTTGGTGGTGAAGAACGGGTCGAAGATGCGCTGGCGCAGTTCCGGCGAGATGCCGCCACCGGTGTCCTCGAATTCCACCCACACGTTGTCGCCTTCCACGCCGGTGCGCACGGTGATCGTGCCGCGTTCGGCGATGGCGTGGCCGGCATTGAGCAGCAGGTTCATGTACACCTGGTTGAGCTCCGACGGCAGGCACTCCACCAGCGGCAGCTGGCCGAACTCGCGCTTCAGCTCGGCTTTGTATTTCAGCTCGTTCCAGATGATGTTGATGGTCGATTCGAGGCCGGCGTGCAGGTCGACCAGCTTCCACGACTCGTCGCGCCCGGAGTACGAGAAATCCTTCAGGTCGCGCACGATCCGCGTTACCCGCTCGATGCCCTCGCGCGACTCGGCCATCAGCTGCGGGAGGTCGCGGCTGATGAAATCGATGTCGAAACGCGTGCGGATATCGTCGATTTCCGGTATCAACGCCTTCGGGTCCGGCGCGCGAAGCGCGCGTTCATAGGCTTCGATCACGGTGAACAGGCTGCGAAGGTATTCCTGCAGGCTGCCCAGGTTCGAGTGCACGTAGCCGATGGGGTTGTTGATCTCATGCGCCACGCCGGCGGCCAGCTGGCCGATCGAGGCCATCTTCTCCGACTGCAGCAGCTTTTCCTGGGTGCCGTTGAGGCGCAGGTAGGCCTGGCGCAGCTCCGCATGGCGCTGCTGCAGTTCACGTTCGTAGTCCTCCTGGCCCTCGATGCGGCGGAACAGGGCCAGGAAATGGCGGCGACCGGCATCTTCCTGTTCGTACAGGTGCACGATCACCATGCGCTCACCGACTGGCAGGCTGCCGTTCCAGTGGCCATGCTGGCGTGCGTGTTCCAGCGCGTCCGGCGGCAGCAGCTGGCGCAGCCATTGCGCGGGCTCCAGGCCGGTGCCCGTTTCGGCGTCGCCATCGGTTTCGGCCTGGCCGAGCATCGCCCGTACGGCGGCATTGGCCACGGCCACGGTGCCGTCTTCGCGGAACAGGAGTACGCCTTCGTTGATGCGCTCGAACAGCGCAAGCAGGACCGGCTGCGGGGGCAGCGGTGCGGTGACAAAGGTAGTCGACAGGGTCACGGTCACGTCGGGGCAGTTGGAACAGGCGCCCACTATATCCGGCTTGGATGGATTGCGATTGCCGGGCAGAGCCCGGCGCTACGCTACTGCCAAGGGGCGGCGCACGTGCAGGGTGTTGGACTGGCCCTTGGCGTCGTACGCCGAGGCGGTTTCGCTGCGGCCCAGCTGGCGCAGCGCCCAGTTGACCTCGCGCCGGCGCCGCGACAGCAGTACGCCATTGGCGCGGTTGCGCTCGGCCAGCTCCTGCAGGCGCTCGTTCTGCCCCACCGGCAGCACCTGCTCCAGTGCGCGCAGGGCCTCGAGCTTCGCACTGGTGGCGCGGATCAGCGACTGCACGTCATGGTCCACCAATGCCTGGCGTTCGACGTCCAGGGCATCGCTGAGGCGCTGCAGCGGCTCGCTCATGGCCAGCTTCATCCCTGCAGCTGCTGGTCCAGCTCAAGCATGCGCGAGGCGATCGCGTCCGGATTGATCTTGTAGGTGCCGTTCTGCAGCGACTCGCGTACCGCCTGCACGCGGCCGGCGTCGATCGCCGGGGCGGCGCTCAGTTCGCGCTGCATGGCCTGCAGGCTGGTGGCTTCGCCGGTCAGCCGCAGGCTGTCGGCTGCTTCCACCGGGCGCGCCGGGGCATCGGTGCTCACGCTGGGCTTGTTGCCCGGCGCAATGCTGCGCAGATGGGCGGTCGCCTGCAGGTTGCCGTCGATTTTCTGGCTCATGGACTTGTCCTGGGAGTTACGGTTCACAAGGGATAACGGCACCGGGGCCGCCATCTTTAGGAAAATTTGCCGGTCACAGTGGTCAGCGCGTCACAAAAACGTCGCCGGAGGCCGCCACCGTACCCTGTACCACCTTGCGTGACGACAGATTCTCGACCGACACGCGTTCATTTTCACCCGCATCGGCCAGCGCCTTGCCCGCCACGCGGACCTCCACCCCGGCATAGCGCGACACCAGTGCCACGCTGTCTCCACGTCGAATGAGACGCTGGGCAACCAGGTCGTTGGCCGACAGCAAGCTGCCGGCGCTCAACGTGCGCCGCGCCACCCGCCCCACCGCCGCAGCCGGGTCGGCCAGGGCGGCACCGGCGATGCGGGCCACGTCACGTTGCGAAGTGGTGATATCGGCCGCGCCCAGGGTTTCTCCAGCGGCGATGCCGCGATTGAGGATCAGCACGGTCTGGTTGCGCCGCACTTTGACCGGCACGAACAGGCGCCAGCCACCGGCGTCCGGGCAGCTCACCTCGACCGTGCTGGTGCCGGTGGGCGCTGCGCGCAGCGCCTGGCCGCAGGCCGGCAGGCGCAGGGCCGTGTCCAGCGTGGTATCGCCCTCGCTGCCCTGCGGCAGCGTGGACAGCGCTGCGGCGCGGATGCTGTCTACCGGCTGCCAGGCCCCTGCCGCGTGGACCGCAGGCGGGGCCAGCCCGACCAGGGCGGTCAGCAGGATGGCTATATAGATACGCATGGCGGCTCCACGAACAGGCACATGCGCAGCGTCCTGCAAGCGGCGTGCCGAAGCCGCGTTCCGCACCGCCCTCAAGGGAATGCCGGACGCGCCGATACCGTCTCCATGTCACATGACCTGCTCAACCGCATCGATCAGCGCACCCGCCTGGCGGGCCACAACCGGCTCGCCCTGCTGTTGTTCCGCCTCGGCGGGCGCCAGCTTTTTGGCGTGAACGTGTTCAAGGTGCAGGAAGTCCTGCGCCGCCCGGACCTGTTCCAGGTGCCCGGCCTGCCCGGCCAGTTCGCCGGCGTGGCCGACGTCCGCGGGCGCTCGGTGCCGGTGCTGGACCTGGGCCTGGCGATCGGTCACCCCGAACGCGAGCCGGACGCCGACAAGGCGCCGGGCTACCTGGTGGTGACCGAATTCAACCGGTCGATCCAGGGCTTCCTGGTCAGCGGTGTGGAGCGCATCGTCAACATTGCGGTGGAAGACATCCACCCGCCGCCGGAACTGGGTGCAGAATCGAGCTACCTGACCGCGGTGACCCGCTTCCAGGGCGAGCTGATCCAGGTCATCGACGTGGAAAGCGTGCTGGCCGATATCGCCCAGGTGCGCGGTGAGGCGGTACTGGACCCGTCGATGGCGCTTCCCGCCGACGCGCCGCAGCTGCAGGTGCTGGTGGTGGACGACTCGCGCGTGGCCCGTCAGCAGATCCGCAGCGTGCTGGACCAGCTGGGGGTGGGCGCGACCCTGCTCTCGGACGGCAAGCAGGCCCTGGACCACCTGCTGCAGATCCACGCCGCCGGCGAGAACCCGGCCGAGCGCTATGCCATGGTCATCTCGGACATCGAGATGCCGGCGATGGACGGCTATACCCTGACGACGGAAATCCGTCGCCACCCCGGCCTGGCCGGCCTGTACGTGCTGCTGCACACCTCCCTGTCGGGGGTATTCAACAACGCGATGGTCGAGCGGGTGGGCGCGAACGCCTTCGTGGCCAAGTATTCCCCGCACGAACTGGCCGATTTCGTGCTGGACCGCCTGCGCAAAGTCGCCGAAGCGGCGTAACGCCGCGCCCTGCGTGGCAAGCGACATTCCCAGGGCCGGCCAACGGCCGGCGCTACCGGGGTGTCCCCCGGTTGATTGATCCGGATCCGGATGGGCACGTAACAATGCGTAGCCCCGGCCGTTGGCCGGACGCTTTTCGATCCGGGGTCCGAATCCCGATTCCCGCGCCCCCCGTTCTGGCACGCACCTTGCAGCCTCCCCCACATCGTCCCGTGGGAGAGCGCCATGCCCAACCTGATTTCCGATTACCTGGGGGTCCACGCCCAGGCCATGCCGTTGCGCGAGCAGCGCATGAAGCTGATCGCCAGCAACCTGAGCAATGCCGACACCCCCGGCTACAAGGCCCAGGACCTGGACTTCGACGCCGCGTTGCGCAATGCCCAGGGCCTGGACAGCAACGGGCTGATGAAGACCACCAGTGAGCAGCACTACGCCATCGGTGGCGGCCTCA
Source organism: uncultured Stenotrophomonas sp. (assembly GCF_963519925.1). NCBI lineage: Bacteria > Pseudomonadati > Pseudomonadota > Gammaproteobacteria > Lysobacterales > Lysobacteraceae > Stenotrophomonas > uncultured Stenotrophomonas sp. Next base: position 4,396 of record NZ_CAUQPH010000121.1, read on the forward strand.
ACCCGTTCCAGGTCACCAAGGAAGGCGTGCAGCCCAGCATCGACGGCAACACCGTCGATCCTGACGCCGAACGCGCCGCCTACGGCCGCGCCGCGCTGGAATACCGCGCCTCGCTGAGCTTCGTCGAATCCAAGGTGCGCTCCATGCTCACCGCGATCACGGGGCAATAAGCCATGAGCAACCTGCCCATCTTCGACATCGCCGGCTCCGCGCTGCAGGCGCAGTCCGTGCGCATGAGCACGCTGGCGTCCAACCTGTCCAACGCCGACACCATTTCCGGCTCGGCCGACGCCGTGTACAAGCCGCTGGAACCGATCTTCCAGGCCGTCACCAGCCGCACCGACCCGAACATCACCACGGTGCAGGTCAAGGAAATCAGCCAGAGCGACGCCGCGCCGATCAAGCGCTACGAGCCGGGCCACCCGCTCGCCGACGGCGACGGCTACATCTACCAGCCCGACGTCGACCCGGTCGCGCAGATGGTCAACCTGATCTCGACCTCGCGCAACTACCAGGCTGGCGTGGAGATGCTCACCACCGCCAAGGAACTGGCGCTGGCCACCCTGACCATGGGTCGCTGACCCTACTTATTGCAGGACACCCCGAGATGACCACCACCAGCGGCGTCGGCAACACCGACATCTACAGCGCCTTGGGCCTGAACGCACCCAACAGCACGGCGACCAAGAAGAAGGACACCCTCGACCAGGCGGATTTCATGCGGCTGATGACCGAGCAGCTGCAGCACCAGGATCCGCTCAAGCCGATGGACAACACCCAGATGGTGGCGCAGATGGCGCAGCTGTCGCAGGTGCAGGGCATCACCGACCTCAACAACACGGTGAAGGGTTTCCAGGAATCGATGGCCGGCGACCAGGTCCTGCGTGGCGCCGCGCTGGTTGGCCACGAGGTGCTGGTGCCGTCGGCCAAGTGGCAGCTGGAAACCGAAGGCGATGCCAGCGGCATGGTCGCCGCGCCAGGTGCCGGCTACGTCACCGTGGACATCACCGATGCCAACGGGGTCAAGGTCACCCAGCTCAGCGTGGAAGCCAAGCAGGCCGGCGAAGTCACCTTCGACTGGGACGGCAAGGACGCCAACGGCAACCGCATGGCCGCCGGCAGCTACAGCATCACCGCCACGCATACTGACAGCGCCGGCACCCAGACCAAGGTCAACACCTACGTCGAAGCACCGGTGGAGAGCGTCACCGTCGGTTCGGACGGTCTGTACCTCAACCTCAAGGGCCTGGGCACGGCCCAGATCGACTACGTGCTGCGCGTCAGCTGAGTCCCTTCGTCACGCATCCAAGGAGAACCCCATGGGCTTCAATATTTCGCTGTCCGGCATCAATGCCGCCAACGCCGACCTCAACGTCACCGCCAACAACATCGCCAACGTCAACACCACCGGCTTCAAGGAATCCCGCGCCGAATTCGCGGACCTGTTCTCGGCCACCAGCTACGGCCTGTCCAAGAACGCGGTCGGCTCGGGCGTGCGCCTGACCAACGTGGCCCAGCAGTTCTCGCAGGGCAACAACGAACAGACCGGGCGCAGCCTGGACATGGCCATTTCCGGTGAGGGCTTCTTCACCATGAGCATGAACGGCGCCCGCGTGTACTCGCGCGCCGGCAACTTCCAGACCGACCAGGCCGGTTTCGTGACCAACCCGCAGGGCGCACGCCTGCAGGTGTTCGCGCCCAACGCCGACGGCACCGGCTTCGACAGCGGCCGCCTCACCGACCTGCAGCTGCTCACCACCGACAGCCCGCCGAAGCAGACCGGCAAGGTCAACGTGGCCTTTACCCTGCCGGCCAACGCCAAGCAGCCGACCCTGGCCGCCTTCGACCCGACCGACTCCAACAGCTACAACCAGTCCACCGGCGGCATCACCGTGTACGACTCGCTGGGCGTGAGCCACACCCAGACCTCGTACTTCGTCAAGACCGCCACCGCCAACGAATGGCAGGTCCACAACTATGTCGACGGCCAGCCCGTAGGCACGCCGACCACGCTGACCTTCAACGACGCCGGTGCGCTGACCAACCCGGCCAACGGCCAGATCGTGATGGATCCGTTCACCCCGACCACTGGCGCCGGCACCCTGGCGATGACCCTGGACGTGACCGGTTCTACCCAGTACGGCGAGAAGTTCGCGCTGCGCAATACCCAGCAGGACGGCTACGCCGCCGGCAAGCTCAACGAGATCACCGTCTCCGAGGAAGGCGTGGTCTATGCGCGCTACACCAACGGCGACGACAAGCCGCTGGGCCAGGTCGCGCTGACCACCTTCAACAATTCGCAGGGCCTGGAAGCCAAGGGCAACAACCTGTGGGTGGAAACCTTCAGCTCCGGCACCCCGCGCACCGGCGCGCCGGACAGTTCGAACCTGGGCAAGGTCCAGGCCGGTTCGCTGGAATCCTCCACGGTCGACCTGACCGAACAGCTGGTCAACATGATCACCGCGCAGCGCAACTTCCAGGCCAACTCGCAGATGGTCTCGACCATGGACCAGATCACCCAGACCATCATCAACATCCGTTGATGAGCCACTGATCGCAGCAGCGCGGAAATACCAACATGGACAAGGCTCTCTACGTCGCGATGACCGGTGCACGCGCCTCCCTGCAGGCGCAGGGCACGCTGTCGCACAACCTGGCCAACACCGACACCCCCGGATTCAAGGAGGCCCTCGCCAATACCGAGGCCTTCCCGATCAAGGGCACCGGTTACGCCTCGCGCGTGGACGCCCTGCACGTGGACGCAGGCTTCAACCGCCGCCAGGGCGCCCAGGTCATCACCGGCAATGCGCTGGACCTGTCGCTGGACGCGGGCAACTGGCTCGCCGTGCAGGCGCCGACCGGTGGCGGCGAGGCCTATACGCGGGGCGCCGCGCTGTCGATCACCCCGAACGGCCAGCTGGTGACCGCCGGCGGCCACCCGGTGCTGGATGAGAACGGCGCGCCGATCGCGGTGCCGCCGCACCAGGCGATGGACATCGGCAACGACGGCACCATCTCGATCATCCCGCAGGGCGAAGGCCCGCAGACCATGGCGGTGATCGGCCGCCTGCGCGTGGTCGCCGCCGACGACGCGCGGCTGGAGCGCGGCCTGGACGGACTGATGCGCAATACCGACCCGCAGCAGCCGTTCGTGCAGGCCCAGGGCAAGTCGCTGGACAGCGGCCAGCTGGAAGGCAGCAACGTCGACGCCGCCGGCGCGCTGGTGCAGATGATCCAGCTGCAGCGGCAGTACGAAATGCAGGTGAAGGTGATCAAGCACGGCGACGACAACGCCCGCAGCGCCAATTCACTGCTGCGCCTGGGCAGCTGAGCGGCACCGCCGACGTAATCCTGGCGCGGTTGTGGCACGCGCCATGCATGAGCCAGGACAACGGCCACTTCCGGTGGCCCCCCGCACCAACACAGGAACACCGCCATGAACCAGGCATTGTGGATCGCCAAGACCGGACTGGATGCGCAGCAGACGCGCATGTCGGTGGTGTCCAACAACCTCGCCAACACCAACACGACCGGCTTCAAGCAGGACCGTGCCAGCTTCGAAGACCTGCTGTACCAGCAGGTGCGCCAGCCGGGCGGTTCATCGTCGGCGCAGACGCAGCTGCCGACCGGCCTGCAGCTGGGTACCGGCGTGCGCGTGGTGGCCACCTCGAAGAACTTCGAGCAGGGCAGCCAGCAGCAGACCGGCCGCGCGCTGGACGTGATGGTCAACGGTCGTGGCTTCTTCGAGGTGCAGATGCCCGACGGCTCGTCGGCCTACACCCGTGACGGCTCGTTCCAGCGCAACCAGCAGGGCGAACTGGTCACCAACAGCGGCTATCCGGTGCAGCCGGGCATCCAGATTCCCGAAGGCGCGCAGTCGCTGACCATCGGCACCGACGGCACCATCAGCGTAAAGATGGCCGATGACGCCGCGTCGGTCGAAATCGGCGCGCTGACCCTGACCGACTTCGTCAACCCGGCCGGCCTGCAGGCGCGTGGCGAGAACCTGTTCCTGGAAACCACCGCGTCCGGCCCGGCGCAGAACGGCAATCCCGGTCTGAACGGCCTGGGCAGCGTGGTCCAGGGCGCGCTGGAAGGCAGCAACGTCAACGTCGTGGAAGAGCTGGTGTCGATGATCGAAACCCAGCGCGCCTACGAAATGAACGCCAAGGCCATTTCCACCACCGACGCCATGCTCGGTTACCTCAACAACAACGTCTGATCGGTTTGATCCGGGACCCCGCCATGCTGCCTCTCACCCCTGCCCTTCGCCTGCTTTCCGCCGCCAGCGTGGTCGCCCTGCTCGGCGGCTGCGTGATCGCCGGCGACGTCCGGCCGTACCCGGCCATGGCTCCGGTGGTTCCCGTCGTCGCCCCGAGCGCACCGGCCACCGCCGGCGCCATCTACGCCGCCGGCCCGGGCCTGCAGCTGTATTCGGACCGCCGCGCCCGCGACGTCGGCGACCTGCTGACCATCACCCTGACCGAAAGCACCACCGCGCAGACCACCGCCAACACCAGCACCGACAAGGAATCCAACCTGGCGCTGGGGACCCCGACCCTGTTCGGCGCGCCGGTCACCCTGGGCGGCAAGGACATCCTGAGCGCCACCGCGGCGGGTTCGCGCGACTTCACCGGCAAGGGCAGCAGCGCGCAGAGCAACCGGCTGCAGGGCAGCGTGACCGTCACCGTGATGCAGCGCCTGCCGAACGGCAACCTGGTCGTGCAGGGCGCCAAGAACCTGCGCCTGAACCAGGGCGATGAACTGGTGCAGGTGCAGGGCATCGTGCGCGCGGCGGATATCAATCCCGACAACACCATTGCCTCCAGCCGGGTGGCCGATGCGCGCATCGTCTACGGCGGTCGCGGTCCCGTGGCCCAGTCCAATGCCATGGGCTGGTTGAGCCGGTTCTTCAACTCGGCGCTGGTGCCGTTCTGAGGCTGATGATGAAATTCCTTCTTCGGTTGGTTGTTCAGCCACGCACGGCGTGGCTCTACGCGGTTGTCATCGCCGCTTCCGTTCTGGGTGTTGCGGCGCCTGCTTCTGCTGAGCGGATCAAGGACCTGGCGCAGGTGGGCGGCGTGCGTGGCAATGCGCTGGTCGGCTACGGGCTGGTGGTGGGCCTGGACGGCAGCGGCGACCGCACCAGCCAGGCGCCGTTCACCGTGCAGAGCCTGAAGAACCTGCTCGGCGAGCTGGGCGTGAACGTGCCGGCCAACGTCAACCCGCAGTTGAAGAACGTGGCTGCGGTGGCGATCCACGCCGAGCTGCCGCCGTTCGCCAAGCCGGGCCAGCCGATCGACATCACCGTGTCGTCGGTCGGCAATGCGGTGTCGCTGCGTGGTGGCTCGCTGCTGATGGCGCCGCTGCGCGGTGCCGACGGCCAGGTCTACGCCATCGCCCAGGGCAACCTGGTGGTGGGCGGTTTCGGCGCGCAGGGCAAGGACGGTTCGCGGGTCTCGGTGAACGTGCCCAGCGTGGGCCGCATTCCCAACGGCGCCACCGTCGAGCGCGCCCTGCCCGACGTGTTCAGCGCCGGCGGCGACATCACCCTGAACCTGCACCAGAACGATTTCACCACCGTCTCGCGGATGGTCGCCGCGCTCAACAACGCCTTCGGCGAGGGCGTCGCGCGCGCGGTCGACGGCGTCACCGTGGCGGTGCGCTCGCCCAGCGACCCCGGGGCCCGCATCGGCCTGCTGGCGCGTATCGAAAACCTCGAACTCACCCCCGGCAGCGCGCCGGCCAAGGTCGTGGTCAATTCGCGCACCGGCACCGTGGTGATCGGCGCGCAGGTCCGGGTCGGCGCGGCCGCGATTTCGCACGGCTCGCTCACCGTGACCATCAACGAAAACACCAACGTCAGCCAGCCCAACGCCTTCGCCGGCGGCCAGACCGTGGCCACCCCGCAGTCCACGATTACCGCGACCAACGACGGCAGCCGCATGTTCAAGTTCAACGGCGGCACCACGCTCGACGAGATCGTGCACGCGGTCAACGCCGTGGGCGCCGCACCGGGCGACCTGATCGCGATCCTGGAGGCGCTCAAGCAGGCCGGCGCGCTCAGTGCCGAACTCGAGGTGATCTGATGCGCATCCAACCGTCGCTGGAACTCAATCCGGCCCAGGCCAACAGCCCGGCGAAGGTCGACAAGGTCGCGCGCCAGCTGGAAGGCCAGTTCGCACAGATGCTGGTCAAGAGCATGCGCGACGCCAGCTTCGGCGATTCGCTGCTGCCGGGCGAGAACACCATGTTCCGCGACATGTACGACCAGAAGATCGCCGAAGCGATGACCCGCGGGCGTGGACTGGGCCTGTCGGCAATGATTTCGCGCCAGCTCGGCGGCGGCGAAGGCGAGACCGCCAAGCCGACCGATACCCGGCTCGATCCCGGTGCGGCGCTGCGCGCGTACCGGCTGCATGCGCCCAGCGCCGCGCCGATGGCCCTGCCCGCCGCCGAGGTCACCGCCGCCGGCACCGACGAGGTCGCCCTCCTGCAGAAGATGGCGGGCGGCGCGGCGTCGGCCGTGCTGCAGCCGATGGAGCGCGCCCTGGACCTGATCGCCGGCCGCGAAAGCAGCCAGATGCATGAGGCGATCGGCGGCCACACCCCGTACGGTGCCGCCACCGGCACCGGCACCGACAC
>NZ_CAUQPH010000122.1:0-10985 GCF_963519925.1 uncultured Stenotrophomonas sp.
CCACTGTCGGGTGGGCTCGGTGTTGTGTATACGCAAACGGAGCGGCGTCTTCGATCTCGGGGGGTGCGCTCCGCCGTGGGGCGGGCGCGCTTTGCCGGGCAGAGCCCGGCACTACGACGGGTTCGTCCGGGAGTGCCGCAGCCGGGACCGCTCCCAGGTCGATCTGCGCATCCGGCGCCGCGTCCACGCTGCCGTCCACGAACACCGTGTAGCCCATCGCCTGCAGCCAGGACTGCTGGGCCGGGGTCCACAGCGGCGGCGCGGCCGGCGTGCTCACGCGCCGGGCTCGGCCGGCTTGCGGGTGCGCTGCCAGACCCAGCTGACCGGGCCGGACAACGCATAGATCACGCCCACCGCGAACAACACGCGCGGCAGGTCGATGACCATGATCGCAATGGCGATCGGCACCAGTGCCAGCGCCAGGAACGGCACGCGGTCGGCGCGCGGGCCTTTTTCACCACCGCCCTTGAAGCTCCAGAAGCGGATCCGGCTGACCATCAGCAGCGCCGCCGCCAGGGTCACGCCCAATGCCACGTAGCGCAGTTCATTGCCATCCCAGCCGAGCGCGCCATCGGCGAAGGCCCACACGAAGGACATCATCAGGCCGGCCGCAGCCGGGCTGGCCAGGCCGATGAACCAGCGCTTGTCGACCACGCTGACCTGGGTGTTGAAGCGGGCCAGGCGCAGGGCCGCGCACGCCGCATACAGGAAGGCGACCGCCCAACCCACCCGGCCCATGATCGGGTCGTCGAACTTCAGCCAGGACAGCGACCAGTGGTACATCACCAGCGCCGGGGCCATGCCGAAGCTGACCAGGTCGGCCAGCGAGTCGTACTGCACGCCGAATTCGCTGCTGGTGCCGGTCAGGCGCGCCACCCGCCCGTCCAGGCCGTCCATGACCGCGGCCACGAACACCGCGATGGCGGCATTGACGAAGTCGCCATTGGCGGCGGCGATGATCGCGTAGAACCCCGCAAACAGGCCGGCCGTGGTGAACAGGTTGGGCAACAGGTAAATGCTGCGCGAGCGCGGCGGGGGTTTCATCTGATCCATGCCGGCCAGTTTAGTGGCTGCGGCGCGGTTTGGGGGGAGGGTTGCCAGCGCCGGACGGGAATGCTGCAATCGCGCTCCTGCCCCCTGCTGCCCGGAGTTGCCATGCGTGCCCTGCCCCTCGTGTGCTGCCTGCTGCTGCTCGCCAGCGCTTCGGCCAGCGCCGGAAACGTCTACAAGTGGAAGGACGCCAATGGCGTAACCCAGTACTCGGAGAAGCCGCCCACCGGGCAGAACGCTGAACAGCGCAAGGTGCAGAACCGCGACCCGGCCGCCACCCGGGCCGCCGCGGCACCGGCGCCGGCCGAATCGGCCAACTGCACCACCGCCCGCGACAACCTGGCCCTGCTCGCCGGCAAGGGCGAGGTGATGCAGGACACCAACGGCGACGGCAAGCCGGACACCGCGCTGGACGACAGCCAGCGCCAGGCGCAGAAGGCGCTGGCGGACGCGGCGATCAAGGCCTACTGCAAGCCGGCCGCCTGAGCAGCCTCCCCCGACCAACGGTCGGGGCTACCAGGCGCCAAGCCATTGCCGGTGGCATCGGGCATGGCGCCGATGCCGGTGGGATCCGGCATGGCGCCGATTTCGGTGATATTGGGGACGGCGCGCCGTTGCGGGTGGCACGGTCCACGCACCGGCCGTAGGTATCGACCGTTGGTCGATACGCCGTTCGCGCCAGGATTGGGCACGTGGGCGGCCGGGCTGGCAGAATATTGCCTTTCCGCCGTTCAGCGAAGCCGACGATGCGCCTCTCCCAGTTCCACCTGCGTACCACCAAGGAAACCCCCAGCGATGCCGAGCTCACCAGCCACCGGCTGATGCTGCGCGCGGGCATGATCCGCAAGCTGGCCTCGGGGCTGTACACGTGGTCGCCACTGGGCCTGCGCGTGCTGCGCAAGGTCGAGCGCATCGTGCGCGAGGAAATGGAGCGGGCCGGCGCGGTGGAATTCCAGGTGCCGACCATCCAGCCCAAGGAACTGTGGGAAGCCACCGGCCGTTGGGAAAAATTCGGCCCGCAGCTGCTCAAGATCAAGGACCGCAAGGACCAGGTGTTCTGCTACAGCCCCACCGCCGAGGAAGCCGCGGCCGACTTCGCGCGCCAGGAACTGTCCAGCTACAAGCAGCTGCCGGTCAACTTCTTCCAGATCCAGACCAAGTTCCGCGATGAGATCCGCCCGCGCTTCGGCGTGATGCGTGCGCGCGAGTTCCTGATGAAGGACGCCTACTCCTTCCATCTGGACGATGCCTGCCTGGTACGCGAGTACGAAAACATGAAGGCCGCCTACGCCCGCGTGTTCACCCGCCTGGGCCTGGATTTCCGCATGGTGCAGGCCGATTCCGGCGCCATCGGTGGCGATGCGTCGCAGGAATTCCACGTGATCGCCGACTCCGGCGAAGACGCGCTGGTGTTCTCCACCGGGTCGGATTACGCGGCCAACATGGAAGCGGCGGTCGCGGCCGCGCCGGGTCCGCGTGCCGCCGCCAGCGAAGCGCTGCGCAAGGTCGAAACCCCCGCCCAGAAGACCTGCGAAGCCGTGGCCGCGCTGCTCGGCATCGGCCTGGAACGCACGGTCAAGTCGATCGCGATCATGAGCGAAGGCGGCTTCGTGCTGGCGCTGGTGCGCGGCGACCATGACGTCAATGAAATCAAACTGGGCAAAGTGGAGGGCCTGCAGGGTTACCGCATGGCCGGCGAGGCGGAAATCGCCACCCACCTGGGCAGTGAACCCGGTTTCCTCGGCCCGCTGAATCCGGCCAGGCCGATCCGCATCGTGGCCGATCGCGACGTTGCGGCGATGGCCGATTTTGTCGTCGGCGCCAACGAAGCTGGCTTCCATATTGCCGGGGTCAACTGGGGCCGTGACCTGCCGGAACCGGAAGTGGCTGACATCCGCAATGCAAAGGAAGGCGACCGTGCGGCCGACGGTGGCGAGCTGAAGGTGGCGCGCGGCATCGAAGTGGGCCATGTGTTCCAGCTGGGTCGCCAGTATGCGCAGGCGCTTAAAGCAACCGTGCTGGACGAGAACGGCAAGGCCGCGGTACTGGCGATGGGCTGCTACGGCATCGGCATTTCGCGCATCGTCGCCGCCGCGATCGAGCAGAACCATGACGCCGCCGGCATTATCTGGCCCGACGCGATGGCGCCCTGGCAGGTGGTGGTATGCGTCATCAATCCAAAGCAGGACGATGCGGTCAATGCGGCCGCCGCCGAGCTGCTCGCGCAGCTGCAGGCTGCCGGCTTGGATGCGGCGCTGGACGACCGCGGGCTGCGCCCCGGCCAGATGTTTGCCGACATGGAACTGATCGGCGTCCCGCACCGGGTGGTGGTGTCCGAACGTGGCCTGGAGGCGGGTACGTTCGAATACCGCGCACGCTCGGCGAGCGAGGCCGAGAGCCTGGACCGCGACGCCCTGATGGCCCGGCTGACGAAGTGATGACGGATGCCGGGTGAAATACCCCGGCATTTAATTATCCCATTTCCATTGATTATTCCGACAAGCTGTGCATTGCGCAAATGAGAATGTATGCTGTTGCCCGATGCCAAGGACTGGCCCACACCCCGTCCTTCTTTTAGATTCCGGAGTAGTTGATGAGTATCGACCTGAGTGGTTTGTCCGCCAAAGAGCTGGGCGCCCTGATCAAGAACGCGAAGAAGCAGCAGACGATCGTCGCCAAGCGCCCGGCCCTGACCAAGGTTCGCGCCCAGCTGGCCAAGCTGGCCAAAGCCAACGGATACACCCTTGAAGAAGTAGCCGGCGTTGCCGCTGCGGGCCGCAGCCGCGCGGGCACGGCGGGCAAGGCCGCCCCGGCCAAGAAGGCGGTGCGCAAGCTGGGCAAGGTGGCCCCGAAGTACCGCAACCCGGCCAACCCGAAGGAAACCTGGACCGGCCGTGGCAAGCAGCCGCGCTGGCTGGCTGCCCACACCACCAAGGGCAAGAAGCTGGAAGATTTCCTGATCAAGAAGTAAGCGATGCGCCGATGGCGCGCGCATTGAAACGCCGGCCCGGATGGCCGGCGTTTTTTGTGGGACGGTAGCGCCGACCGTTGGTCGGCCCAGGCGGTGCCCGATGCGTGCGGCATGCGCGGCGCACCGATATCGATTATTTGAATGCGTTACCCCGGGTTTGCCGAACGTCGCGAAAACTTTCAGAAACTCACAGATTCTTTCGCGCCGGTACCAGCAGGTTGCCGAACAATAGTCCCGCCACCAGCGCCATTACCACGTTGAGCACGGTCATCAGCACCACCTGCCCCGCGCTCATGTCCTGCTGCTGCACCAGCGTGAGCACGCCGCGCAGGCTGGTGCTGCCGGGAACCAGCATGATGATGCCGGGCAGGCGGATGATCGCGCCGGGGCGCTGCACCAGGCGACCGAACAGATTGCCGGCCGCGGTCATCACCATCGCCGACATGAAAATGCCGGCCGGCATTCCCCACGCCTGGCCGGCGAACTTCGATATCGCATACCCGGCCACCGACGCGGCGATCACCCACGGATAATCGCGGCGACTGGCCTTGAACAGCATCGCGAAGGCGAACGCCGCCAGCAGCAGCGCACTCCATTCCACCCAGTCCGCCTGCGGTCGCGACGCGCGCACCAGCGGGTCCAGGCCGAGGATGCCCGACAGCGTCACCGCGATCACCGCCCCCACGGTCAGTTTCAGGATGGTGGTGATCGCGCCGGCGAACCGCGCCGTGCCCGATACCCAGTGCTGGCTGGCCAGTTCGTTGACCGCATTGGTCAGCGACATGCCGGGCAGCATCACCACCAGCGAGGCGATGATCACCGTGTTGAGGTTGAGCGCACCCACGAACGAGGCCACCAGCGCCGCCACGGTGCCGGCCAGCAGCGCCGCCAGCGCCTCGCTGGCTTCTCGGCTGGCCGGACGGCGGTCGGTGAGCAGCGTCATCAGGCCGATCAGCAGCCCGATCACCCCGGCCGTGGCGATGTCCAGCCAGGGCAGTTTCCACAACCCGGCCACGCCGGCCGCACCCAGGCTGTAGGACAGGATCATGCGGATCTTGCCGCGCCGGCCCGGGTCCTTGTCCAGTTGCCGCAGCGCGGTATGGCCCTGGGCGATGCTCATGGTGCCGTTGGCGACCGCGTCGGTGATCTGGTCGGCAATGCTCAGTTTGTGCAGGTCGTTTTCGCCCGGTGCGAGGCGGATCACGCGGGTGATGTCCGACGAACCGATCGCCTTGGTCGGGTCGCTGAAGCTGAGGATCAAGCCGGTCGGGTTCGACCACGGCTCGCAGTCCAGGTCCAGCCGCTGCGCCAGCGCCACCACCGCGGCCTCCAGCCGCTGGGCGGTGGTGCCGTAACTGTGCAGCCGCCCGGCGATCTCGGACACGAAGGCGACCCGCTGTGCGTAGGTGGCCGGAGGGGTTGCGATGGCGGGTGCGTCGGCAGACATGCGCGGTAGTATTACCCGAAGCCCGCCCCGGCTGAACAGCGTCGTTGCCGACGGCACACACTTGGCCTCCACGCAGACAGGTTATGCTGCGCGCACGACGCCCATGACGCCAGACAACGCCCCCCACCTCGAACTCGATCCACAGGACCCCGGCAGGATCCGGTTGTCCGGTCAGTGGACCCTTCGCACCGCGCTGGACGCGGCCGAAGCGCTGCGCGCGGCGCCGGCGAACGTCACCGCCATCGACGCCAGCGGCATCACCCACCTGGACTCGGCCGGCGTGCTGCAGGTGCTGCGCGTGGCCCATCGCGCCGATCTCGGCGAAGACGCGCTGACCTTCCGCGAGGAACACCGCGCGCTGGTCTGCACCATCGAAGAAGTCGCCGACGACCGCCCCAAGGCCAAGCGCGACTTCGGCGTACTCGCCGCGCTGGAGCGCCTGGGCGTCAGCGTGCATGCCACCGGCCACAACATCGTGGCGCTGGCCAGCTTCCTCGGCGAAAACCTGGTCAAAGCCGGGCGCCTGGTGCGCGAGCCGCGCCGGTTCCGGCTCACCGCCACCGTGCACCACATGGAACAGGTCGGGCTCGACGCGGTGCCGCTGGTGGCGCTGCTGTCCTACCTGGTCGGTGCGGTGATCGCCTTCCTCGGCTCGACCATCCTGCGCGACTTCGGCGCGGAAATTTACGTGGTCGAACTGGTCAGCATTGCCTTCCTGCGCGAATTCGCGGTGCTGCTGACCGCGATCGTGCTGGCCGGCCGCACCGCCAGTGCGTTCACCGCGCAGATCGGGTCGATGAAGGCGCGCGAGGAGATCGACGCGATCCAGACCCTGGGCCTGGATCCGGTCGACCTGCTGGTGCTGCCGCGCCTGATCGCGCTGCTGGTCACCCTGCCCCTGCTGACCTTCATTGCGATGATCGCCGGCCTGGCCGGCGGCGTCACCGTCGGCGCCTTCGACCTGGACATCCCGCCGCAGATGTACCTGGCGCGCCTGCACGACACCATTGAAGTGCGGCACATGCTGGTGGGCCTGTCCAAGGCGCCGGTGTTCGCCGCGGTGATCGGCCTGATCGGCTGCCTGGAAGGGCTGAAGGTGGAAGGCACCGCGCAGTCGGTGGGCGAACGCACCACCTCCAGCGTGGTGCAGACCATCTCGCTGGTGATCATCATCGACGCGTTCGCCGCGTTGTGGTTCATGCACATGGATTGGTGATGACGACCTTGGCCGCCCCTGATCAAGACACCCGCGCGGAACTGGCCGATGAAGACGGCCTGGCCATCCGCGTACGCGGGCTGACCAACCGCTTCGGCAGCCAGACCGTGCACGACGGCCTGGACCTGGACGTGCGCCGCGGCGAGATCCTCGGCGTGGTCGGCGGCTCGGGCACCGGCAAGTCGGTACTGATGCGCAGCATCCTCGGCCTGCGCCACCCGGATGAAGGCGAGATCGAGGTGCTGGGCGTCAATGCGCGCTCGGACAACCGCGCCGACCGCCTGCACATCGAGCGCAACACCGGCGTGCTGTTCCAGGATGGCGCGCTGTTCTCGTCGATGACCGTGGGCGAGAACGTGCAGGTGCCGCTGAAGGAACACCACGGCGAGCTGCCCGAGCGCTGGCATTACGAACTGGCCCTGCTCAAGGTGAAGCTGGCCGGCCTGCCCGCCGATGCGATCAACAAGCTGCCCTCGCAGCTGTCCGGCGGCATGCGCAAGCGCGCCGGGCTGGCGCGTGCGCTGGCGCTGGACCCGCCGCTGCTGTTCCTGGACGAACCCACCGCCGGACTGGATCCGATCGGCGCGGCCGCATTCGACCGCCTGATCAAGACCCTGCAGGAAGCGCTGGGCCTGACCGTGCTGCTGATCACCCATGACCTGGACACGCTGTATGCGATCTGCGACCGGGTCGCGGTGCTGGCCGACAAGAAAGTGATTGCCACCGCCCCGCTTCACGAGATCGAACAACTGGATCATCCGTGGATCCAGGAATATTTCCACGGACCGCGCGCGCGCGCTGCACGCGACGCCAAGCAGAAGAGCGAATAGACCATGGAAACCAAAGCCAATTACGTATTGATCGGCGCGTTCACCCTGATCGTGGGGCTGGCCCTGCTGGCATTCGGGCTGTGGGCGGCCAAGTACTCCTCCGACCGCACCTGGACCGAATACCGGGTGGTGTTCCGCGAGGCGGTCACCGGCCTGTCAGTGGGCAGCCCGGTGCAGTACAACGGCATCGCGGTCGGCTCGATCACCGAACTCAACCTGGTCCCGGACGATCCGCGCCAGGTGGTCGCGCGGATCCGCCTGAACTCCAACACGCCGGTCAAGACCGACACCCGCGCCAAGCTGGCGATCACCAGCCTGACCGGCCCGTCGATCATCCAGCTCAGCGGGGGCACGCCGCAGGCGCAGGCACTGACCGCGGTCAACCGCGACCCGGCCCCGATCATCCCGACCACGCCGTCGGCGCTGCAGAACATCACCGACGTGGCCAACCGCATCGTCGAGCGCATGGACCAGGTACTCAGCGACCGCAACGTGGCCAGCATCAACGCCACCCTGGCCAACCTGGAAACCATCAGCGGCGGCCTGGCCGACCGCGACCAGGGCACCCAGGCGCTGCTGCTGAGCGCACGCGACGCCGCGCGCAGCCTGGACAGCACGCTGAAGACCACCAACGGCACCATCCAGCGCCTGGACACCAACCTGGTGCAGCAGTTGCCGCCGATCCTGGACAAGCTGGAAACCACGCTGACCAAGCTCGATTCGGCGGCCGGCAGTGCCGATTCGATCCTCGGCGAGAACCGCGCGGCGATCAACAGCTTCGCCAACGACGGCCTGGCCCAGCTGGGCCCGACCCTGACCGAACTGCGCGGCCTGATCCGCGACCTGCGCCGGGTCAGCGACAAACTGGACAACAACCCGGCCCGCTACCTGCTGGGCCGTGACGCGCCGAAGGAGTTCGAACCCAAATGAGCCGCATGCCGCTGTTGCCCGCTTCCCTGCCCCGGCTGCTGCTGCCGGCCGGCCTGATGCTCGCGTTGGGCGCCTGCTCGCTGCTGGGCGGCGGCGAGCGCTCGCAGGTCACCATCTATTCGCCGGTGGTGAAGATCCAGCCCGACCCGTCCTGGCCGAAGGTCGACTGGGCGCTGGTACTGGTCAAGCCGACCGCCGCGCGCGTGGTCGACAGCCCGCGCATCAACGTGCGGCCGAACCCCGGCGAGCTTGAGGTCTACAAGGGCGTGAGCTGGGCGCAGCCGGCCACCGACATGGTGGACGATGCGCTGGTGCGCGCGTTCGAGGATTCCGGGCGCATCACCGGCGTGGCACGTGCCACCACCGGCATCCGCGCCGACTACAAGCTGGCGCTGGATGTACGCCGTTTCGAATCCGACTACCGCGGCCAGCCGACCCCGACCGCCTTCATCGAAATCAACGCCAAGCTGATCCACGTGATCGACCAGCGCGTGGTCGCCGACCGTACGTTCCGCCAGGAGCAGCCGGTGGGCAGCACCGCCACGGGCGACGTGGCCCGGGCGCTCGAGCAGGGCCTGCAGGCGATTACCACCGAGCTGGTGGGCTGGACGCTGACCACCGGCCAGGCGGACAGCCAGACCGCCAAGGTAATCCCGACACGCTTACGCTGAGCCGCGTAGAGCCACGCCCTGCGTGGCTGAATCTGTCCGGCACCGCGAAGCCACGCAGGGCGTGGCTCTACGCACGGTTTTCTATCCAACGGAAGGTCAGGTTGATGCGCTCGGCCAGGGGTCGTGCGCTCTTCGGCAGGGCGTGCTGGTAGAAGGTCTGCGTGCGCCCGCCCATCAGCAGCAGGTCGCCATGACCCAGGGTGACCTCCGCCTTGCGCGCATGGTCATCGCGTCGGCGCAGCAGGAAACGCCGTGCGGCGCCCAGGCTGAGTGATGCAATCAGCGGCGTTGGCCCAAGTTCCGGCTCGTTGTCACTGTGCCAGCCCATCCCATCGTCGTTGTCGCGGTAGCAGTTGAGCAGCACGCTGTTGAACGGCTGGCCGCAGAACCTGCCCAACGCATCGCGGAGCGGGACCAGGGCGGGATGCCAGGCGTGCGGCACGAAGTCGGTGCCCGAATAGCGGTAGCGCGCGGCGGGATCGCCCATCCAGCAGCTCAACCGAGGCGAATCCACCGACCGCCCGAACATGCGGATCCTATGCACCTCCCACGGCACCTCGCCGCGCAGCTGGCGCTGCAGGGCATCCGCCTCGGTGGCGGCCAACCAGTGGCGGTGCCAGTGCACCGAAGCATCGGGAAGATGGAGGTCCATATGGGAACGCTAGCACGCGCCGGCTTGCCAAGGCCCGCCGGCACCCGGTATGTGCGCTGGGCGGGTGCGCGTCACCTCCACGTGGAGTCCTCTACAATCTGCGGCCTGAGGCGCGTTTCCGTCGCGCCCCCACCCGCCGCATAGTCACAAGGTTCCTGCATGAGAAGTCACGACAGCAGCAAGCGCGTCCTGGTCACCGGTGGCGCCGGATTCCTCGGCTCGCACCTGATCGAACGCCTGCTCGAGCAGGGCCATGAGGTGGTGTGCGCGGACAACCTGTTCACCGGCACCAAGCGCAATATCGCGCACCTGCTGGGCAACCCGCACTTCGAGTTCCTTCGCCACGATGTGACCTTCCCGTTGTACATCGAGGTGGACGAGATCTGGAACCTGGCCTGCCCGGCCTCGCCGGTGCATTACAGCCACGACCCGGTGCAGACCACCAAGACCTCGGTGCACGGTGCGATCAACCTGCTGGGGCTGGCCAAGCGGCTGGACTGCCGCATCTTCCAGGCATCCACCAGCGAGGTTTACGGCGACCCCAGCGTGCACCCGCAGCGCGAGGACTACTGGGGCAACGTCAATCCGATCGGCCCGCGCTCCTGCTACGACGAGGGCAAGCGCTGCGCGGAAACGCTGTTCTTCGATTACCACCGCCAGCACAAGCTGGATATCAAGGTGGCGCGCATCTTCAACACCTATGGCCCGCGCATGCATCCCAATGATGGGCGCGTGGTGTCCAATTTCATCGTGCAGGCGCTGCGGGGTGAGGACATCACCATTTATGGCGAGGGCCAGCAGACGCGTTCGTTCTGCTATGTGGACGACCTGATCGAGGGCTTCCTGCGGCTGATGGCGACCGACAAGGATTTCACCGGGCCGTGCAACCTGGGCAATCCGGCGGAGATGACCATCCGCGAGCTGGCCGAGGCGGTGATCGCGCTGACCAATTCGGGGTCGAAGCTGGTGTTCAAGCCGTTGCCGCAGGATGACCCGATGCAGCGCCAGCCGGATATCACGCTGGCGAAGAGCCGACTTGGTGGGTGGGAGCCGCAGGTGAAGCTGGAAGAAGGGTTGCGCCGGACGATTGCCTATTTCGACACCCTGCTGAGCGAATCCCGGTAATGCCGTCCTTTGGATGGCTGCGTTGGCGCGGTAGAGCCGTCTGTTAGACGGCTGCTTCCAGCCTGGTAGAGCCGTCTGTTAGACGGCTGCTTC
>NZ_CAUQPH010000123.1:0-10734 GCF_963519925.1 uncultured Stenotrophomonas sp.
GCCGGGGCCAAGGCCCTGGTCGGCGACAGCGCGGTGCTGCAGGTGGCGCGGGCGGCGCTGCGCAAGTTCGCGCCGGTCGAGCTGCCGGTGTTGATCACCGGGGAAACCGGAACCGGCAAGGAGCTGGCGGCGCAGGCGCTGCATGCGCTGTCGCCTCGCCATGGGCGCCCGTTCCTGGCGGTCAACTGCGGGGCGATTCCGCCGGCGCTGGTGCAGTCGGAGCTGTTCGGGCATGAGCGCGGCGCGTTCACCGGGGCGGCGACGCGGCGGCTGGGCCTGTTCGAGACGGCCAGCGGCGGCACCGTGTTCCTGGACGAGATCGGGGACCTGCCGCTGGATGCGCAGACCAATCTGCTGCGGGTGCTGCAGGAAGGCACGATCGAGCGGGTGGGCAGCAACCATCCGTTGTCGGTGGATGTGCGGGTGGTGGCGGCAACGCATGTGGACCTGGAGCAGGCGGTGGAACGCGGGCTGTTCCGCCGCGATCTGTTCTACCGGCTCAATGTGCTGCGCCTGCCGATGCCACCGTTGCGCGAGCGCGGCACCGACATCCTGTTGCTGGCGGAACACTTCCTGGCCAGCTTCCGGCGCCGCCATGTGACCCGCGCGCGCGGCTTCAGTACGGAGGCGGCACGGGCGCTGCAGCGCTTCAACTGGCCGGGCAATGTCCGCGAGTTGTTGAACCGGGTGCAGCGGGCGGCGATCGTGAGCGAAGCCGAGCTGATCGGCGTGGCCGACCTGGAGCTGTTGCCGCCGCAGGTGGAGATGCCGCAGCGGCTGCTGCACGATGCACGCCAGGCGGCCGAACGCGATGCCCTGCTGCAGGCGCTGCGCGACAACGCCTTCAACATCACCGCATGCGCGCGCACCATGCAGGTGTCGCGGGTGACGGTGTACCGCTTGTGCCGCAAGCACCAGCTGGCATTGCCTGAATTGCGTTGACCTCAAAGCATGTAAGGCACTTTGAACGCCAGGGTGAAGTCCGGCGCGTCCGGGGTCAGGCCGATGCCCAGCAGGCTGACCAGCGTGGTCTTCTGGTTCAGCGCATAGGTGATGCCCAGGTTCAAGGTGGCGGCATTCGCATCGCTGCCGACGATCTTGACCCACTGGCCGCCCTTGTAGCGGGTGGAGGCGCGGGCGCTGAGTTTGTCGCTGAAGGAGATGCTCAGGCTGGTGCGTTCGTTGAAGGCGAAGGCGACGCCGGCGCCAAAGTAGTAGGAGCCGCCGAGTTTCACGTCGCCGGGGTTGACGGTGTCGGGGTTGGCGTCGAGGTCGTCGAAGCTGTTTTCGAAGGAGTGGACGTAGCCGATGTTGGCGAACAGGATCGCCGGATCGGCGGTCTTCACTGCGGACAGGCCGATGTTGGCCTGCCACACGCCGTTGCCGGTGGGCTGCTCGCTCGGTACGGCGAAACGGATGAAGTCATCGTCGTCGCGCTGCAGCACTTTCCAGTCCAGCCCATAGGGTTCGCGACCGGTGGGTGCGGTGGCGCCCACGGTGAGCACGGTTTCCGGCAGGCGACCGCGTTCGGAGAACAGTTTGTAGTTGGCGCTCAGGCTGACGTCGCCGATGCCGTTGCCGGTGGTTTCTTCCTGGGCGATGGCCGCGGCCGCGCCGCCGGCGCCGCCTTTCTGGAACACCGTCTTGCGCGCCAGGTAGGGCACGTCCAGGTTCAACGCCAGGCGCGGGGTGAGGCCCCAGCGTGCGGCCAGGTTGTAGGTAAGGGTGTCGGACTCGACGTTCTCGATCGCAATGTTGCCGAGGAAGATGGCGTCGAGCGCGAGGAAGCCGTTGAGGGTGAGCTGCTTGCGGTCGTAGCGCGCGTAGGTGAGGCTGTTTTCCAGGGTGAAGCGCCGGGTGAACAGCGTGGCGGTCTGCTGCTTGACGTCGTCGACGCTGCGCCGCGAGGCCTGTTTGGCTTCTTGGGCTTCTGCCGCGCTGCTGGCGTAGCCGTCGCCGCCGACCGGTGCGGCCGGAGTGGTCGCAGGCAACGGTTCGGGCGCGGCGGCAGCGGCGGCCAGCGGCGCGGTCTTGCCGCTCAGGCGGGCCTGCATGGCCTGCACCTGCATGTCCAGTTCGCGCAGCCGGCGCACTTCCTGGGCGTAGTTGGCCTTGAGCGTTTCCAGCTGCTGCATGAGCGCTTTGACATCGGCTTCGTCGGCCGGCGATACCGGCGCGTTCTGTGCGCCGGTGGGGGCCGGCGATGCCGGGGCGGTCTGCGCGGCGGCGGTGGTCGCCGATGCGAGTGCCAGCGCCGCCAGCGCCAGCGGAGTGCTGCGTATCGAGGTGTGCATTTCCTTGCCCTGCGGTTCTGTGTGGTTCCCCCACCGACCAGGATTACTGGCCGGGCCCCATGCCAACACCGCGCACCAGGTTCATCGCCTGGGCCACGTTCTGGTTGAGCGATCCGCTGCTGGCCAGCGTCTGCCGGACCAGGTCGATCTGCATGCGGTTGCGTACCGCCTGGCCGTCGCTGCTGATCGCGATGCTCTGCCCGACGCTGCCGTTGCGGATCCACTGCTGCACCTGGCCAATGCCCTGGATGTCCAGCTTGACGCTGGCGCTGCTGCCATCCTGCTGGGCCACGGCGCTGACGCCGCCCTGCTGCGCGCTGGCCTGCTGCACGCCTGCCTGCTGCACCACGGCTGGCTGCACGCCTGCCGGGTCGGACGCCGGCGGTGCGCTGCCTTCGCGCACGTTCAACTGCGTGCTGTTGCTGGCCACGTTGTTGTCGCCGGCCACCTGCACGCTCTGGGTCAGGCCGGCCACGTTCTGCAGGCCGCTGGAATCGACGCTGCGTCCGGGCGTCACCGGCAGCGGCGCGTCGGCGGCGGTGACGGTCACGCTGGGCGTGAAGCTGACCTTCGGGGCCTGGGTGCCGTGGCTGAAGTCCATGCCCAGGGTCAGCGCGCTCTGCGCCGACTGGTTGCCGGCCTGCCACTGCGACACCATGGTCACGCCGAACCAGGCGACCGACGTCCCGTTGACCGTGTAACGGCCGCGCATGAGGTTGAGTTCCGGATCGGGGATCTCGCTCAGTCCCTTGCCGGGCCGTCCCTGCTCGGCGCGCGGCGCATCCGCTGCGAGGACCGGGGCCGTGCCCAGCAGGGCAAGCAGCATCGCGACCGGCGTCCATGGGGTGGTGTTCATGATGTCTCCTAGAACAGATCTGCGTGGGTGAAACCGAAGTCGACCAGTTCCGCGTCGGTGATCGGCCCCTGCCGCGCATACAGCGAACGTGCACTGGGCCGTTCACCGGGCTGCAGCAACACCGTGTTGCGGTCGAAATCGGTACCGATCACGACGAACACGGCCCGCGACGGCCATGATTCGAGAAATTCGTTGATGGGAACGCTGCGGTTGCCCAGGATCGGGTCGGCCACGTCCACCAGATCGCCACGGACCTGCTTGAGGACCACGAAATGGCGGAAGCCGCGTACATCCATCAACACCAGTCCGGGCACGCGCAGTGAGCGCAGGCGCTCTTCGTTGACGCGGTAGCCGCGCCCACGCATGCCCATCGATTCCACATACCGTTTGATGTCCAGCAGCGAAAAGCCGCGCTGGTGGACCAGTTGGGGGTCCGATACCCCCATCATGCCTTCGATGACCGTGCCTTCGTCCGCGTCCAGGTGGTAGGCGTAACGCAGGATCGTGGCCAGTGCGGCCGCGCCGCAGCTGTAGTCGGTGTGCTGGCGCACCACGTTGCGGAAGCGCCGTTCCTGCATGCTCTCCACCTTCTGGGTGAACACCGCACCATTGGGCAGCACGCCACTGAAGGCCACGTCGCCCGCGCGCGAGGCGCCGACCGGCAACAGCAACAGCGACAACGTGCAGCACAGGGCTCGGGTGGACCACATCGGCGAGGCTCCGGGGATGACGCAGGAAAGGAAGGAGCCCCTGCCCCAAAGGGGGAGGATGGGACAGGGGCTCCCGGGGGAACCCGGCCATTGGCGGATGACCGGGCTTGTTGCGCTCAACGCGTACTGCTTGCGAAAGCGGACAGGCTTACTCGCCGCCACCGCCGCCCGGGTTGCCGCCGGTGGACGGCTGCGCCACGGCCAGGGCCAGGCTGTTGGCCTGCAGGTTGCCGGTGCCGGCCGCCACGTTCACCCCGATGTTGCCGGAGGCGCCGCGGAACGCATCGCCGGACAGCGAGGCGTTGTTCTCGGCCTTCTCGACCACCCAGCGGGTGGTGGCCACGGTGCCGCTCAGGCTGGCATGCAGGTCGGCGTAGCCGACTTCGCCGTAGGCCAGCACACCCTGCTCTTCGGTGTCGAAGGCAAACCCGCCCACGCCTTCGCGGTTCGGGTTCTGCACGGCGCCCTGGGTATCGGAGTCGAAGTCGATATGCCCGGTCGAGTCGCCGCCGGAATGGCTCTCGCCGCTCCAGCTGTCGGCGTACAGGTTCGACTGCTGGAAGGCCTCGCCTTCGCCACGGTAGGCAC
This sequence comes from uncultured Stenotrophomonas sp., assembly GCF_963519925.1. Classification (NCBI taxonomy): domain Bacteria; kingdom Pseudomonadati; phylum Pseudomonadota; class Gammaproteobacteria; order Lysobacterales; family Lysobacteraceae; genus Stenotrophomonas; species uncultured Stenotrophomonas sp. The sequence continues at coordinate 4,449 of NZ_CAUQPH010000123.1, forward strand.
CCACGCCGATGGCCGCGGTACCGCCGCGCACGTTGCCACGCAGGGTGACCTGGGTGGTGTCACGCATCGCCTTCACGTAACCCTCGTTGGACACGCTGTTCTCGGCGGAGACCTGGTTGGAGCTGATGCTGGCGGTCGCCATGCGCGCAGTGGACACCGAAGCCGCCAGGGCGTTCTTCTGCTCGTTGTTGTTGCCGGCAGCGCTGTTGACGCCGATGTTGCCGGTGGCGCCGCGGAACGCGTTGCCGCTGAGGCTGGAGTTGTTGGCCACGCCGTCGTTGTAGGTGCGGTTGCCGGCGCCGTACTGGTTCACGTACACCTGCGCATCGGACATGCCGAAGGTGAACGATGCATCGGCAGCGGACAGCGACGCGGCGTTGTCCTGGGCATTGTTGTCACCGGCGGCGGTGTTGAAGCCGAGGTTGCCCGACGCGTCCTGCGCCACGTTCTCGCTGATCGACGCGTTGTTTTCCAGCAGCTCGTTGTCACCATGGTTGTCGGTGATCGACTGGCGGTTGTCGATGATGGCGATCGCCGCCGAGTCGACGGCCAGGTCACCCGAGACCGTCGGACGGCCACGGAACTGGATGTCCGCGCCTACCTGCAGGTCCGATTCCAGGTTCACGTCGACGCCGTGGTTGTTCTTTTCCTTGCGCTCGTCGGCGCGGATGTCGCTGTTCTTGGTGACGTTCTCGTTGACGGTGACGTCACGGTTGTGGGTCACGTCGCGGGTTTCGGTGTAGCTCTTGGTGGTGGTTTCGGTGTTGGTGTCGCTGCTGGCGTTGGTGGTGCTGTTGTTGCGCACGCGGGTGCGCGAATCCCAGTCGTTGCGGATGTTGGTGTCGATGTTGGTATCGATGTCCGTATCGATGCTGGTATCGATCGCCGTGGTGATGTCGGTGTCGATGTTGGTGTCGACGTCGGTATCGACGTCGGTGTTGAGGTTGGTGCGCGTCTCCCACACGTTATGGATGTGGTTGATGAACGCACTCTGGTTCTGGTTGTCCTGTGCGGAAGCAGATGCGGTGGCCACAACAGCGATGGCCAGTGCCAGTACCGTCTTGTTCATGGTGTTCATGATGCCCTCTCTCTTCACGGTCAATCGGGTGGATGGAACTGCTCACGGGGTGGATTGCACCGACATGCTCAATTGATTGGCAGTGGTGTTGCCGGTACCCGCGATTTGATTGAGTTGCAGAACGCCGTCGAATCCCTGCAGCGCGGTGTCCTCCACGGCGACACTGCGGGTTCCGGCGGAACCACCGCGTGCTGCGGTGCCCTGCCCCCCTGCTGACGCGAGTGCCCCCGACGCGGCCAGGGCCTCGTCGTTCGTCTCGCGTATGCCCTGTTGCGCCAGCGTGGCCGTGACGATGTTGAGCGTCGCGTTGCCGATGCCGCTGGCCTGGTTGATCATGGCGACGCCGCTGGCGCCGCCGAGTGCCTGCCCGCCAATGCTGGCGCGGGCGTCGAGCGCGCCAGTGGCGCGTACCCGGTTGTTGGAATGCAGTTGCCGCGCGTCGATGTCGACCTGCGCGGTGTCGCCGCTGGCGATGCCCAGCAGGTTGCCCTGCTGGTTGAGATCGCCCGCGGCCATGTTGACCACGATCGCGCCATCGGCGCCGCTCAGCGCGCGGCCGTCCAGGCGGGTGTGGTTGAGGTAGCCCAGCATGCCCGCGTAGTCATCGACCTGCTGCGCGCACAGCGGCAGCGGCACCACGGACACCAGGCCCAGCGACAGCAGGACGGCCATGCGCTTCATTTGCCGTTCCCACCGGTCGGCTGGCCCAGCGGGAACTGGGCCAGGGCGCCACGCACCTGGTCGCCGATGCCGCGGGTGGCATTGCCCACCGCCCCCATCGGGCCGCCGATGCTGCGGCCCAGTGAATTGCCGGACAGCACGCCGCTGGTGGTGGCGCGTCCGAGCGTGTTGTTGACCGTACCGGTGGTGACGCGCTCGACCGTAGTGGGGTGGTGGGGCGATGCGATGCCCGCATTGGAGCCAAGCGAGGCGTAATCGTCGTCGCTCAGTTCGTCCATGCCGTTGGCCGTGCCCAGCGCGCCGCTGACTTCGCGGCGCGGCGAGGGATCCGCGATCAATGCCACGCCCGGCGGTGCGGGCCGGTAGGCCGGTCGCGCTGAGACGTCGCGCAGCAGGACGATTTCGCCCGGTTGCGGTTTCACGCCCTGGCGTGCGCCCGAGGCCTGTACGGCTGCCGGTGCCAGCAGCAGCGCCGCCATCACCCATGCCATCGTGCCTGCCCTGCCTGCTGCGTGAACGCTGTCCATTGCGACCTCCCGTCAAGATGCGGAGGGAGGGAGCAGTTATCGTGCCAACTTCGAAAGCCCTGTTTCATGGGCGTTTCGGCGCGCCTCTGGAGCGCTGCTGCAACGTTGGTGTTACACCTGCGCCGCGTTCACGCCGCCTGAACACGTCGACCACGCTGGCCGAACCCTTATGACGCCTGCTCCGCACCGGGGTGTATCAGGACTGTTACAGCGCGCGATACAGCTGTCACAGCGCGCAGTCAGCCAATGAAAAACGGGCCGGCAGTGCCGACCCGTCCGTATCCAGCCCGTGCCGCTGCGCTCAACGCGCGGCTGGCTCGTCGCCTTCGTCCACGCCAAGATTGGTGGACGGGTTGTCGTACACCTCGCGGTCGAGCAGGCCGGTTTCCTTGGCCACCAGCACCGGCACCAGCATCTGTCCGGTCACGTTGGTCATGGTGCGCATCATGTCCAGGATCCGGTCGATGGCGTACAGGTAACCGATGGTCTCCAGCGGCAGGTTGGCCGCGCTCAGCACCACCGTGGCCATCACCACCGCCGTGCCCGGCACGCCGGCGGTGCCGAAGCTGCCCAGTACCGAAGCGATCAGCACCACCAGATACTGCTCCGGGCTGAGCGGCACACCGGTGTACTGGGCGATGAACACCGCGCACAGCGCCGGGTAGATCGCCCCGCACCCATCCATCTTGATACTGGCGCCCAGCGGCACCGCGAACGAGGCATAGTCCTTGTTCACGCCCAGGTTGTGGGTGATCGAGCGCATCGCCGCCGGCATCGCCGCGAAGCTGGACGAACTGACGAACGCCACCTGCATGCCCGGCGCCGCGCCGCGGAAGAACTTCAGCGGGTTCAGTCCGTGCACCAGCAGCAGGCTGCCGTACACCAGCAGGATGTGCAGCGCGCAGGCGACGTACAGGGCCAGCACGAAGTTGCCCAACGGCAGCAGCTTCTCGAAGCCGTAGCTGCCGACCAGGCCGGCGATCAGGCCGAACGTACCCAGCGGGGTCATCTCCAGCACGAAGCGGGTGACCTGGATCATGATGTCGCTCATCTGCCCGGTCAGCCTGCGCGCCTCGGCGACCTTGTCGCCCAGCTTGACCATGGCAAAGCCGAGCAGGCCGGCGAAGAAGATCACCGGCAGGATCGAACCGCGCCCTGCGGCCAGCACGGTTTCACCCGCCGCGTTGACCCGGGTGCCGATCCCGGTCAGTGCGTAGAACACGTTGGACGGGACCACGTCCATCAGCACCTTGACCACGCTGGGCACCTCGCGCGGGGTGTAGCCATGGTCCATGCTCAGGCTGAGGTTGCCGGTGCCCGGCTGCATGATCGTCCCCACCAGCAGGCCGATGCCGACCGCCAGCGCGGCGGTGATGATGAACCACAGGAAGGTGCGCCCGCCGAGCGCGGCGACCGACTTCTGGCCGTGCAGCGAGGAAATCGCGTTGATCACCGCGAAGAACACCAGCGGCACCGCGATCATCTTGATCAGGGTGACGTACAGGTCGCCAAGCGGGCCGAACCAGACTTCGGCCGCGGGACCCAGCAGCCAGCCGGCCAGCGCGCCCAGCACGAAACCGCCGAGTACACGCTGCCAGAACGGGATCCGCAGCCAGGCAGACACCAGCGCCATGAGCATTCCAGGAAGAGAGTGATACAGCGGATCACCTTAGCCGAACCGGCCCGCGCGGACGAGGCGCACAGGGAAAATCAGCGTGTCATCGGCGTGCCTTGCGGCGTTCTGCATAATGAACGCCCGTTTCATCCGTGAGATCCGCGCGTCCATGCCCCGTTCCACCCCCCTGCTGGCGGCCGTCGCCACCACCCTGCTGCTCGGCGCCTGCGCCACCCCCGCCTCCTCCTCCCGCGCCAGCGCCGGCTCTGTTCAGGTCGATGTACCGGCAGTAGCCCATCCGGCCGGTGAAACCCCGCAGTGGTGGTACCGCAGCGGCGCCGCACGCGCCGCCGGCAGTGGCGCGATGGAAGGCCGCGCGAAGAACGTGATCCTGTTCCTGGGCGATGGCATGAGCCTGACCACCGTGGCCGCCGCGCGCATCTTCGAAGGCCAGCGCAACGGCAACCCCGGCGAGGAAAACCTGCTGTCGTGGGAACGCTTCCCGGCCACGGCGTTCAGCAAGACCTACAACACCGATTCGCAGACCCCGGATTCGGCCGGCACCATGACCGCCATCACCACCGGGGTGAAGACCCACATGGGCGCCATCGGGGTCAGCGCGGGCAGCCGCAGCGACTGCGCGGACAGCCTGGGCAAGGGCCTGCTGACCTGGCTGCAGCTTGCCGACAGCGCCGGCATGGCCACCGGCGTGGTCTCCACCGCGCGCCTGACCCACGCCACCCCGGCGGCGACCTATGCCCATGCGCCCGAGCGCAACTGGGAAAGCGACGCCGACCTGCCGGAAGCGGCAAAGGCCGCCGGCTGCCAGGACATCGCCCAGCAGCTGCTGTCGACCTCGCGCTACGGCCGCGGGCCGCTGGTCGCGCTGGGCGGCGGCCGCGCCCAGTTCACCACCGTGGAAGAGACCGACCCGGAGTACGATGACAAGGTGGGCCTGCGCCTGGACGGACGCAGCCTGGTCGGCGAATGGAAGCAGGCGCATCCGCAGGGCGCGTATGTGTGGAATTCCCGGCAGCTGCTGGCCGCGGCCAGCGCCCCGGCGATCCTGGGCCTGTTCGAACCGGACCACATGCGCTACGAGGCCGAGCGCAGGGAAGACCCCTCCGGTGAGCCGAGCCTGGCCGAGCTGACCCGGGCCGCCATCGCCAACCTCTCGCGCCACAAGGAAGGCTATGTGCTGATGGTGGAAGGTGCGCGCATCGACCATGCCAACCACAGCGGCAATGCCTACCGCGCCCTGAGCGATACCGTGGCCCTCTCCGATGCGGTCCGCGTAGCGGCGGAGGCCACCTCCGACCAGGACACCCTGATCATCGTCACCGCCGACCATTCGCACACGCTGAACTTCGTCGGTTACCCCGCCCGCGGCAACCCGATCCTGGGCAAGGTCAAGGACAAGGGCGGCGAAGACGGCGCCGGCGCGCTGGACCTGGCCCGCGACGGCACCGGCCTGCCCTACACCACCCTGAGCTACGCCAACGGCCCGGGCTTCACCGGCGCCAGCAACCAGCAGCCGGCCGGCCCCAAGACCTACCCGCATGCGCCGAGCAGCTTCGACCCGGTCAAGGGCCGCCCGGACCTGACCCACGTCGATACCGAGCACCGCGATTACATGCAGGAAGCGCTGGTCCCGATGAAGAGCGAAAGCCACGGCGGCGAAGATGTCGGCATCTGGGCCCGCGGCCCCGGCAGCAGGGCGGTGCGCGGCACCATGGAGCAGAACGCGATCTACCACATGATCGTGCAGGCCACCCCGCGCCTGCGCGAGCGCCTGTGCCAGGCCGGCACCTGCGACGCCCACGGCGTGCCGGTGGAACTGCCGACGCCGAAGGCGTTCGAGCGCACCGTCGAGTAGCGCCACGTCCACGACGATTCCGATGGCGATGGATTGCGTCAACGCCGATACTGCAGACGTGCCTGACCCCATCGCCCCGATCAGTCCCCTGCCCCCCGTGCCCGACCTGCCCGCTCCGGTGCTGGTCGGGTTCAGTGGCGGGCTGGATTCCACCGTGCTGCTGCACTGGCTGTCGCAGTCCGCCGCGCAGCGTGCGGCGGGGCTGCACGCGGTGCACGTGCACCACGGCCTGCAGGCCGAGGCCGACCGCTGGGCCGCGCATTGCCAGGCGATCTGCACGGCGTGGTCGATTCCCCTGCAGGTGGTCCACGTCAACGTGCCACGCGACACCGGCGAAGGGCTGGAAGCCGCCGCACGGCACGTGCGCCGTGACGCCTTCGCGCGGGTCCTGCGCGACGGCGAACACCTGGCCCTGGCCCACCACCGCGACGACCAGGCCGAAACCTTCCTGCTGCGTGCGCTGCGCGGTTCCGGCGTGGACGGGCTGGCGGCGATCCGCGCGCATGCGC